>JANPJN010000276.1:0-6155 GCA_031425515.1 Acidobacteriota bacterium
TTCCTGGAACGCCTGCCGCCCGGCACGCGCGCAGCGGTGGAGTTCCGCCATGCCTCCTGGCACGACGCCGAGGTCTACGACGCGCTCCGGTCCAGAAATGTCGCGCTGTGCATCGCCGACAGCGAGAAGCTCACGACCCCGGTGGAAGTGACGGCCGACTACGCCTACTTCCGGCTCCGCGACGAGGGCTATCAGCAGGGGGACATCGACCGCTGGGCGTCGGCAGCCGCCACACTGCCGGGCGTCCGCGACGCGTTCGTGTACTTCAAGCACGAGGAGCAGGGGAAAGGCCCCGCTTTCGCCCGTGACCTGCTGGCTGCGCTGGGCGCTGCCGGATCCGGAGGACGTCGGCTGGACGACGCACCCGGCCCGGCGTGACCCACCCCGCCGCTCGAACTCCCCACGCATCTGTCTGATCTACAGGGCGGTCAGACTTTGGCGCGCGCAAATGCGACGACAGACGACTCCGCCCAGTAGCCGTCATGATCGGCGCCGCGATCGGCGACAAACCCGCAGTGCCCGCCGTGCGGCGTCACGATCGTGGTGATGCAGGAGTTCCCGCGCAGCGCCGCCGCCTCGAAGAGTGATGCCGGCACGAAGGGATCGTCCGCGGCGCTGATGACCAGCGTGGGCACGGCAATCCGCTCAATCACCCGCGCAGCGCTGGCGCGATGGTAGTAGTCCTCCGCATCGGCGAAGTCGAAGTGCGGCGCCGTGAACCCGTCGTCGAACTCGCGGACGGTTCGGATCGCCCGCAGGCGCTCGACAGGAAAGGCGCCTGGCCGGTGCGAGGCCTTGCGGCGCATGCGCGCCTTGAGCCCGCGCACAAAATTCCACTGATAGACGAAGTTGGCCGGGCGTTCGAGCGCTTCCACGCACGCCGACAGTTCAAGGACTGGGGAGACGGCGCAGACCGCGCGCAGTTCCGGCGGTGCCGATGGGCCGAAGTCGCCGGCGAGTTTCAGCGCGAGGTTCCCGCCGAGCGAATACCCCGCGACCACCAGGCGCTCGATCCCGTCCCGCGTCGCGAGCTCGCGCAGGACGTGCACGGGATCGGCGGTGAGGCCGGAGTGGTACAGCCCCGGCGCCAGGTGCTCGGTGCCGCCGCAGTTGCGCTGGTTCAGCAGGACGACACTGAAGCCGGCGGCGAAGGCCTTGTCGGCCATGCCGCGCATGTAGTGGGCCTCGCTCGATCCCTCGAGTCCGTGCAGCACCAGCAGCGCCGGACACCGGGACCGCTCCGGCTGCCAGTAGCAGTGCGCCAGGACACGTGTGCCGCGCTCGACGTCGAACAGCCGCTCGGAGGCGGCGGGCAGGCGCGGGAAGGTGCGCCGCCGGCCCCAGGCGTACAGCGTCATCAGATGCCCGTTGCGCAGGGCCCGGCGCGGAACGAACGCCCCCGTCGTCATCGCACCCGGTAGACGCGCAGGGCTCCGCTCTGGAAGGCGAGCGGCAGCTCGGCGATCGGCCGGTCGGTGACGAGGAAGTCGAGCCCCTCGCGGCTGGCCAGCGCGCGCGCGCGAATGGCGGTCATTCCCTCGAAGTCGTCCAGGGCGGCGAGGTGATCGCGGGTCCGCATCGCCGTGCCCCGGTCGTACATGCCGATGGCCGTGTCCTTGACCGATTCCACGAACACGTCACGCTCGCCGGCGACGCGCACACTGCTGCCGTACTTGATGGCGTGCATGGGGTGCGCGATCCAGCCGGACTCCAGGGGGCTGCTCCGTGCCCAGACCATCGCGCGCCCCCAGTCCCGGTCTTCGATCTGCACGCGGACCATGGGGCGCTCGGGGAAGGTCACGAACATGATGTACGAGCCCCGCGCCGTCGAGAGACCGGCGATAAGGGCGGCGCCGACCCACGCGCGCAGCGCCCTCGGCCGGGTGCCTTCGCAGAGCGCCCATACGACATACACGGTGGCGAGCAGGTCGAGCATCCAGAAGATGCGCGCCGTCTGGAGCTGCACCGCGATGCTGACGCGCGCGGCGTTGAACGGCAGCCACGCGGCGAAGATCAGCACGAGCGAGAGGCAGCCGGCGGCGACCCCTGTCTCGCCCGCGACAAGGAGCCCCGCCTGGCGGCGGCGCCAGTAAATCCAGGCGATGAGGGGCGGGTAGGCGAGATTGATCGCCCAGACCTCCAGCGGCCAGTCGAGCGGAAACAGGTAATCCTTCGTCACGAGCGTCGCGAGCCACTCCGCGTCCATGATCGCGAGCCGTCCCGCCAGGGGTCCCCACATCAGGAGCCACACGCCGGCAAGCCCTCCGACGCCGGCCACCACCGCGAGAGGCACGCGGGTGCGCGGCTCCTCGACGGCGACGGCGACGGCGATCCACACCGCGAACCACAGCGCCGTGGTCGGATGCACGAGCGCCGACGCGAGGATGAGGACGAGCGGCGCCGCGCGGCGGTTGCGCAGAAACACGGCGACGGCGAGCGCGCCCAGCGCGAAGGCGACGACGCGGGGATGGAAGTAGGACTCGAGGCTGTTGGCCCCGGTCCTGGCGATGGCGTGCCGAAGCGTGAGCGCGGACGTCAGCGCGACGGCCGCCGGCACGGTGCGGTAGATCCGGGAGGCGATCAGCCAGACGGCCAGTGCCATCAGGACGAGCGTGGCGGCATAGAGCACCGCCAGCAGAATCGGCAGCGAAGCCCCCGTGAACCGCACCGCGGCCGCCATCACCTCGTCAATCGTCGTGAGGCGGGCCTGCGACTCGTTGAGCGCGACGTCGCGGGGAAACATCAGCGGGTTGAGCCGCACGAGCGCGGCGGGGATGTAGAACGCCTGGTCCGACGCCCCGTATCGGTAGCCCCCGCTGTTCATGGTCGCGAGGACGACGAACGGGACGACGGCCAGCGCCAGCGGCCAGAGAGGCAGGCCCGGCGCGCGCGCGATGGAACGAGGTGCTGTCGTCAGTTTCCGAAGTTCACTTTCGGCGCCTGCTTCGCCTCGGCCGGCACCTCCCAGTACGGGTATTCCTTGAACTTGAACATCTTGGCCGTCACGTTCGACGGGAACCGCGCGCGCTGCGCGTTGTAGTCGCGCACGAGCTCGTTGTAGCGCATGCGCTCGGTGGCGAGCCGGTTCTCGGTGCCCGCGAGCTCGTCCTGCAGCCGCAGGAACTGCTGGTCCGCCTTGAGCTGCGGATAGCTCTCGACCACGGCGAGCAGCCGGCCGAGCGCCGAGGTCTGCTGGTTCGCGGCCTGGATGGTTTCTTCAGGGCTCTTCGCCCCGAGCAGCCGCGATCGGGCGTCGGCGATGTCCTTGAACACCCCGGCCTCGTGCGCGGCGTAGCCCTTGACGGTCTCGACGAGGTTTGGAATGAGGTCGCTCCGGCGCTGGAGCTGGTTCTGGACCTGCGCCCACTGCGCCTTGATGCCCTCTTCCTGCGTGGCGAACTTGTTGTAGGAGCAGCCGGAGACCGTGAAGGCCAGGATCGCGATCACCGCCGCGTGCACGAGTCGAAGTCGTTTCATGAGTCTCTCGCCTCTTTGTTCTTCCCGGTCAACCCCTGACCGTCCACTCCAGTCTACTACCAGCCTCCGGATGCGCCGCCCCCGCCGCTGCGCCCACCGCCGAACCCGCCGAAGCCCCCCCCGCCGCCGCCTCCTCCGCCGAAGCCGCCAAAGCCCCCACCAAATCCGCCACCACCCCCGAACGGGCCGATACCGCTGTTCCACCCGCTCCAGGGCCCACCCCCCCAGCCCCGGCCCCGGCGGCCGCGTCCGCGCCGGCTGAACAGGATCGCGAGAATGATCCAGAAGAGGATCATGCCGAACGGCAGCCGTGCGGGGCGCTCACGCACCGGGGTGGTGTCGACAGGCACGTCCTGCAGCGTGACGCCGCGCCGCTCGGCGATACGGTTGATGATCCGCGTCGTCCCCGCCAGCAGCCCCGCGCCGTAATCGCCGTTGCGGAACGGCGGCGTGATCGCGTCGCGGATCGTCTCGCCGGCAAAGCCGTCCGTGATGAACTCTTCGAGCGCGTAGCCGACTTCGATGTCCACGCGCCGGTCCTGCACCGCGACGACGATCAGCAGGCCGTTGTCCTTGCCCTTGTCGCCCACGCCGCGGCCGCCGTTCTCGAACATCCGATTCGCGAACTCCCGGATGTCGCCGTAGGGCTGGAACGTCGGCACGGTCGCGACGACCACGACATCGCCCGAGGCGGCCTGAAGCGCCCTGACGCGCCGCTCGATCTCGGCGGCGCTCGCCGCGTCGATGACGTTGGCGTAATCGTTCACCGGTGCGTCGAGCGCCGGCGGGGCCGGCTGGCCCCACGCGATCGAGGGGGCGATGCCCGGCAGCAGGAGACAGATCGCCAGCAGCGTGCCCTGGATCATGCGCGCGCCCGCCATGTGTCCACGAACTCCCAGACCCGTTCGACGGCGTCGATGTAGCGGGAGAAGAGGGCGCTCGGCTCGGCGATGCTGCTGGCGTTGCCCGCGCCTGCTGCCAGCACCTCGCGCACGACGGTGGAGGGCACGTTCATCTGACGTTCAGCCGTCACCGCCACATCGTCCTCCCGATCGTCGGCGAGTCGGGCGATGTTGGCGAGCAGCGCACGGAAGGAGGCGGCCGACGCGGCAATCAGCCGGGAGGTGGCCTGGGAGTCGCCGCCCGCTTCCAGGTAGCCTTCGCGCAGGTGGATGAGGTGACTCTTCGCCGCCAGCTCGCACGCGCGCCGGACGTCAGCGGGGTTCACCCGCGCGGTGCTGAAGATGTCGCTGCCCGCGATGAGGACGTGGCGGGCGACGATGTCGCCGTATTCGAGTGGAAAGACGTCGAGCGTCCGGAGGAACTCTTCGCGCTCGAGGATGAGGGGGACCGCGAGCGACGCGCGGTGCCAGCCCGGTACGAGGGGCGCGCAGCGCGTGAGGTCGGCGAACGTCAGCCGTTCGACGAGCGCGATCGCGTGGACCAGCCTGGGCGAGGGGACCGGGCTGTCGAGGCCGTAGGCCGCGAGTGCGTGAAAGCCCGACCCGAAAATGCGCCGGAGATCCTCGGTGAGCGCCGTCAGCGCGCGCCGTTCGTCGGAAGAAAGCGGGGAGGAGACGTCCATGGGGATCATTATGCGCGAGGAAGGGGGTGGAGGGGAGCGTGGGATAATGACGGCCTGTGCCCATCATCACACTCGACGCCGTCGCGCTCGCCTACGGACACCTGCCGCTGTTTGGCGGAGCCGATTTGCGCATCGAGGCGGGCGAACGGATTGCGCTCATCGGCCGGAACGGTACTGGCAAGTCCAGTCTTCTGAAAGTGATCTCGGGTGAGATCCCGCCCGATGCGGGTGTGGTGTGGCGCAGCCCTGGTGTCCGCGTGGCGCGGCTGGAGCAGGACGTGCCGGGGTCGGCGGACCGGACCGTGTTCGAGGAGGTGGCGAGCGGGCTCGGCGATCTGGGGACGCTGGTGGCGCGCTATCACCGCGCGGCGGTCCGGGTGTCGGAGCATCCCGAAGATGCGGTGGCGCTCGGTGCGCTCGGCGACGCCCAGCACGAGCTGGAGGAGCGCGACGGCTGGCGGCTGGAGCAAAAGGTGGAGACGGTCGTCTCGCGCCTGGCGCTCCCTGCCGATCGCGCGATGGGGGAGCTTTCCGGGGGCTGGCGCCGAAGAGCGCTGCTCGGCAAGTCGCTCGTGTCGGAGCCGGACCTGCTGTTGCTCGACGAGCCGACGAACCATCTCGATATCGACGCCATCCGCTGGCTCGAGGAGTATCTGCGAACGTTCGCCGGCGCGCTGCTCTTCGTGACGCATGACCGCACGTTCCTGGCGTCGCTGGCGACGCGCATCATCGAGCTCGATCGCGGGCGGCTGACCTCCTGGCCCGGCAGCTATCCTCAGTACCTCGAGAAGAAGGCGGATGCGCTTCATGCCGAAGCGGCGGACCTCGCGCGTCTGGACAAGAAGCTCGAGAAGGAGGAAGCGTGGCTGCGCCAGGGGGTGAAGGCACGCCGCACGAGAAACGAGGGGCGCGTGCGCGACCTGCTGGCGCTCCGGCAGCAGCGCGCCGACTACCGCGCGCAGGCCGGCAACGTGCGGATGAACGTCGATGCGACGGACGCGTCCGGACGGCTGGTGTTCCACGCCGATCGCGTCAGCAAGGCGCTCGGCGGCGCGACCGTCATCCGCAACTACTCGCAGCGGATCCTTCGCGG
>JANPJN010000277.1:0-2221 GCA_031425515.1 Acidobacteriota bacterium
CGCCGCGCCGCCGGTGACCGTCACCCGCTCCTGGTTGGAGAAGGTCGAGCGCTGAATGGAGACAGGGGTCGCACTGACGTTGGCCGTCTCGGCGTCCCCGACCGAGACCGGCGTCAGGCCCACGCCGTCCGGCAGCCGGACGCCTTCGGCGCCCTGCCAGCCGCTGCGCTGGAAGTCGGAGATGAGCACGACCTCGCGGCGGGGCAGTGTGGACTCGCCGGCCATGCTGCCCGCGAGCTTCAGCGCGGGGCCGTAGCGCGTCGCGCCAGGCCCGGGGCGCGCCGTGGCGAGCGCGGCCTCGAGGCGCCCCCTGTCGGCGGCCGATCGCAGCGCCACGTCCGCGCCCGATGCGAAGAAGACGATCGAGGTCCGATCCGCCGCTCCTGTCTCCGCGATCACCGTGCGTGCCGCGGCCAGTGCGCGTGTCCAGCGGTCCCCATAGCCCATGCTGTAGGAGCGATCGACCAGGACGATCCGCTCGCGCGCCCCGCCCGCGGCCGCCGCCGCGACCGCCTGCTTCCGAAGAAAGGGTCTCGCGAACGCCGCGACGATCAGCGCCAGTGCGGCCAGACGCAGCAGCAGCAGCGGCCAGTTGCGGATCCGTCGCCGCCGGACGGACTGATACGGAATCCGCTGCAGGAACATCAGCGACGGAAACTGAACGACGTTCTTCCGCTCGCGCTGAATGAGGTGCACGATGACCGGCACCGCCAGCCCCGCGAGCCCGAGCAGAAACAGAGGCGTCAGGAACGACATGACCCTTCCATCAGCGCACCCGGCCCAGCCGGTCGCGCGCCGTCAGATACGTGAACAGCGCGTGGTCGAGCGGCGCGGACGTGTTCACCATCGTGTAGTCGATGCGGCTGCCCGAGAAGCGCTCCTGCAGTCCGTCGATGTGCGCGCGGACGAGCGATCGATACTGGTCGGCCAGCGCCTCCGGCACGACCGGAATCTGCTCGCCCGTCTCGAGGTCCTCGAAGCTGGACGGCGCATCGAAGGAAAAATCGATCTCGGCGGGATCCAGCAGGTGGAACACGATGAGATCGTTGCCGCGGAACCGCAGGGGACCGACGGCTTCGAGCACGGCGTCCGGGTCCTCGTACAGATCAGAAATCAGCACCAGCAGACCCCGGCGCCCGAAATGCTCCGCCATCTTGTGGAGCGGCCCGCGCAGATTGCCCGGCGCCGACGGCTGCAGGCGATCGAGGGTGTGCAGCACCACGTCCATGTGCTTCGCCGAGGGCGGCACGTGCGCGACGATGTCGGCGTCGAACGCGACGAGGCCGACGCGGTCCCGCTGGCGGTGCACGAGATACGTGAGGCACCCGGCAAGCATCTTCCCGTATTCCAGCTTGGTGACTCCGCGGCTGCCAAATCCCATCGACTTCGACACGTCGAGCAGGACGGAGAAATTGGCGTTGGTGTCGGCCTCGTACTCCTTGATGTAGAACCGGTCGGTCCGCGCATAGAGCCGCCAGTCCACGCGCCGGATGTCGTCGCCGGCCACATAGCCGCGATGCTCGGCAAAATCCACCGAGGCGCCGAAGTACGGCGACCGGTGCATGCCGTTGATGAAACCGTCCACGACGTGGCGCGCGACGAGCTCGAGATTGCCGATGCGTGCGAGCACCGACGGATCGATGAACCGTGCGCCTGGCGTGGTCGATGCCCCTGCCACCTCTTATGCTCCGTTTCCGCCTGCCGCGGGTTCACGCGTCATGGTCAGGCTCACATCCCCGATCGCGGTACGGGGACAGCTTCCAGGAGACGATCGATCAGCGTGTCGGTGGTGATCGCCTCGGACTGCGCGTGGAAATTCGTGAGCACACGGTGCCGCAGCACGGGATGCGCCATGGCGCGGATGTCGTCGAAGCTCACATGGTAGCGGCCGCTCGTCAGCGCCCGCGCCTTGGCTCCGAGCACGAGATACTGGGCCGCCCGCACGCTGCCGCCGAACGCGACCCACTTCTTCACCGAGTCCGGACACGTCGGGGACTTCGGCCGGCTCGCGCGCACGAGGCTGAGCGCATACCGCATCACCGGCTCGGCCACCGGCACGCGCCGCACGAGCCGCTGGAAGGCGATCAGATCTTCCCCCGTCACCGTCCGCTCGAACTTCGGATCGACGATCGACGTGGTCGTCCGGATGACTTCGAACTCCTCATCCTCGGGCGGGTGCTCGATGACGATGTGGAACATGAAGCGGTCGAGCTGCGCCTCG
>JANPJN010000278.1:0-6693 GCA_031425515.1 Acidobacteriota bacterium
GCCCTCGAACACCATCATGCGCACGACGCTCGCGCGCTCCGCGCCAAGGGCCATCCGTATGCCAATCTCGCGGGTGCGGCGGCTGGCCGAGAACGACATGATTCCGTACAGACCGGCCGAAGCGAGCACGAGACCGAGGGCCCCGAGCGCCGCGGTCACCCACGCGGCCACGCGCTGCGGCAACAGGACGATGGCGGTCGCCTCGCGGAGGGTGCCGATCCTCGGCACGGGCCGGGCAGGATCGATGGCGAGCACGGCCCTCTGCACGGCTGCGGCGACGTCTGCGTCCGGCGCCGCGCTCCGTACGAGCAGGGTCTGGCCGGGCTGCCACACCTGCGCGAGAGGAAAGTAGGCGAACGCCGGGGTCGATTCCTGGAGCGAGGCGTACCTGGCGTCTCGTGTGATCCCGACGATGGTCGTGCGCAGACCACGGAACTCGAACGTGCGGCCCAGCGCCGAGCCGTCCGGCCACAGCCGGCGCGCGAAGGTCTGGTTGACGACGGCGACGCGTGCGGCCGACTGGTTGTCGGACTCGGCGAAGGGACGTCCATCCATGAGCGGGATCTGAAGCGCCGAGAAATAGCCGGGCCCGACGGCCGCGTAGTCAATCGGGGCCGTACGGCCGTCGCCGGTCGTGATCTCCTGCCGCGAGCTTCCCATGGTCAGCGGCACGCGCCCGGTGCAGGCGGCGGCCGTCACGCCGCCCATTCTCTCGACGCGATCGAGCAGCGAGCTGTAGAAGAGGCGGGCTTTCGGCTCGTCGTATCCCCACGCTTCCGGTTCGAGTGACACGGCGGTGACGGCGTCGAGCGAGAAGCCGGGGTCGACCTGCCGGGCGCGGTCCAGCGCGCGCACGAACAGGCCGGCCGTGACGAGCAGCACCAGTGACAGGGCGAGCTGGGCGATGATCATCGTACGGCTGATGATGGTGCGGCGCGAGCCGCTGCCGGCCGAATCCGTGCGCAGACGCGAGATGACGTCGCGGCGCGCGGCCTGCCGTGCCGGTGCGAGCCCGAAGACGAGACCCGTCAGCAGCGAGACGCCGATCGCGAAGGCGAGAACGCGGAGGTCGGGCGACAGGTCGAGGACGAGGGGCACGTTGCCGGGAAGCGGCAGGCGTTCGAGCACGGCGGTGGCGACGCGGGCCACGAGGAAGCCCCCGAGCGCGCCGAGGAGGAACAGGGCGAGGATCTCGGTGAGCAGTTGCCGGAGCAGCCTGATCCGGCCGGCACCAAGCGCGGCGCGGACGGCCAGCTCCCGGCTGCGCTGGACGTAGCGGGCCGACAGCATCGATGCCACATTGCCCGCGGCGATGAGCAGCACCAGCGCGGCTGCGCCCATGAGCATGCCCATGAACCCGAGGATCACCCCGCCTTCGCCGCTGGGCAGGCCGGTCAGACGCGTTGCCAGCATCGAGCCCATGGCGTCGCCACGTGGGTCGCGTTCGGCGCGTCGGGCCGCGGCCAGCGCGGCCAGCTCCGTGCGCGCCGACTGGGGAGAGGTGCCATCGCGCAGGCGTCCGAACATCCAGAGCCAGGACGCGGTGGTCAGGTTGGAGCGAGGCCACAGTTGCGGCTGCATCATGAGCGGGATCCAGGCGTCCGGCCGCAGCCCCGTGTACACACCCGCGAACGGCTCCGGCGCGACGCCAATGACGACGTACGGATGGCCGTTGATCTGCAGGGGCCGTCCGATGGCGTCGGCGCTGGCGTGCAGCCGGGTGGTCCAGAACGCGTGCGACACGACCACGACCGGGTGGGCGCCTGGCGTCGCGTCTTCATCGGCGGAGAAGAAGCGCCCCATGGCGGGCCGTACGCCGAGCACCTCGAAGTAATTTGCGCTCACCATGTTGCCCAGTGCGGGAGCGCCGCGGCCGTCCACGGCGATCGTGAGCGAGACCCTGCCCCAGGCGGCCACGCCGCCGAGCGTGCTGGACCGCTCCTTCAGCCAGGTGTACAGCTCGAATGACCCCTGCTCCCCGACGCCGCCCTGGCGGTCGAGCGGCTGCAGTGCCACCAGGCGCGCGGGCTCCCGGACGCCTGAGAGCGGACGCAGCACGACGGCATTCATCGCACTGAAGATCGTCGTGACGGCGCCGCTGCCGACCGCGATCACGAAGACGACCACGATCGTGAAGACCGGTGTCTTGCGCAGCATCCGCACCGCGAAGCGGATGTCGGCCATGAGAGCGGAGAGGGTGTTTTCCCACCCGTAGTCCCGCACCTGTTCGCGGACGGCCGTGGGGTTCCCCATGTCGCGTCGGGCTCTGGTCCGTGCCTCGTCCAGCGGCAGGCCGCTCGCCACGTACGCGTCCGTCGCTTCTTCGATGTACTGCCGCAACTCGGCATCGATGTCTGCATCCGCGTGGGTGCGGCCGGTGAGCACGCCGATGCCGTGGGTCAGCTGACGCCAGAGGCCCACCGGATCACCCGTCCGCTTTCAGGAGCCGCGCGACGGCCGACACCCGACGCGCCCAGTTGGCCGTTTCCTGGTCGAGCCGTTTCCGCCCCGAGCGGGTGACGGTGTAGAACCTGGCGCGGCGGCCTTTGTCGGTCTGCCGCCACTCGGCGTCGAGCAGGCCTTCGCGCTCGAGCCGCTGGAACGCGGTCAGCAGGGATCCGGGATTGATCTTGAAGACGCCGCGCGAGGTCTGCTCGATGCGCCGGGCGATGCCGAAGCCGTGCATCGGCTCGAGGCTGAGCGCTTTCAGGATGAGCATGTCGAGCGTGCCTTGAATGACGTCGGTACCGGGTGTCGGGTCGGACATGCGGCGGCCTCCTTGCAGCAATCACGGCTCGGTGTGATCGCTTCCTCTTGATTGTCAAGATGTGACGATCAAGAGGCTATACGCAGTCGGGCGACGCGGAGTTCGATGCAGGACACCTTCCGCACCCAAGGGGGACACTCATCTTCAGGCTAAGTCGTTGACCGTCAAGGGCAAGATGGGGCCTACGAGGGCGAGTGGCGCGCAGAGCGTCGACGTGGAAAACGCCCGGCAGGGGCAGCGTCCGACAGCGCTCAGGACGACGGGATCCAGCGGACGAGCAAGTCACGGAGCGCGTCCGCACCGACTGGCTTGGACACATAGTCGTCCATACCCGCAGCCAGGCACCTCTCCCGGTCGGTCGCCTGGGCGCTGGCCGTCATCGCGACGATGGCGCTCCGGTGGCCAGTGCCCTGCTGACGGCGAATCTCTGCCGTCGCCTGGAAGCCGTCCATGTCGGGCATCTCGCAGTCCATCAGGATCACGGCGTAGTCGTGTGCCAGACACGCCGCGACGGCCTCCCGCCCGGAGGCCACGGCATCGGCCTGATGACCCAGCTTCTGCAGTTGAATGCTCGCCACCTTCCGGTTGACGACATTGTCGTCGACCACCAGAATGCGCGCCCCCGAGAGCGGTTCCGGCCGGGTCTTCTGCAGCGCCGCAGGAGCGCTGGCTGACGCCGCGGTCATGGGCAGCGTGAACGAGAACGTGGATCCCCGATTCACTTCGCTTTCGACGAGGATCTGCCCGCCATGCCCTTCGATGATGTTACGGACGATGGCCAGCCCGAGGCCGGTGCTCTGCTCGCCGTCAGTGGACCGGACGCTCGTCCGGCTGAAAGGCTTGAACAGTTTCGGAAGATCGGATGCCGGGATCCCCTGCCCCTGATCACGCACGGCCACAGTCACGGACGCAGGGCCCTCGATGAGGCTGACGTCGACGCGGGTTTTCTGATGGGAGAACTTGACGGCGTTGCCGATCAGGTTGTTCATGACCTGTTCGATTTTTCCCCCATCGATCGACAGGGGGGGCAGGTCCGGTGCGGGCGCCATTTCCACGTCGATGTGCTTCCTGGCGGCGAAGATCGTGTTCCGGCTCACGGTGCGGCGAACAAGCCCGGCGAGATCGGTCGGGGTGCGCTCCAGCCGCAGCTCGCCCGCCTCGATGGCAGAAACGTCGAGCAGATCCGTGACCATGCGCAGCATGAATGCGCTGGCTTCCCTGATCGAGACGAGGAACTCCTGTTGCTGGGCGGTCAGGGTTCCGCCGATCTCCGACTCGAGAAATGTGCTGTAGAAGAGGACCACGCCCAGGGGGTTGCGCAGATCGTGAGCGGCGACGCCGAGCGCCCGGTTCTTGATCTGATTGAGCCGTTCGAGCTCGATATTCTTTCGCGCCATCTCGCGATGCAGCGTCGCGAGCTCGTTGTTCACCCGCGACAGTTCCTCGAACAACGCCTTGTCGTCCGGCTTCGGAGTCATGGGTGGCACGGAGCGTCCGGACGGGCTGCGTCGCCGCCCGCCGCGCGCGACGTGGTCAGCCGGCGCGCCAGCGCCGCTGCACCCGCCGCGTCGGGAGCCGAGCCGTCTGCGCCGATCGAGCGCCAGAGGTCGGGCATGACGACGAACGGATAGCCTCCGACGATCACCTTGACATCAGCACAGGCGGGCGTGGCGCGGACTCGCCGAATCAGGTCCCGGACCGCGTCGAGGTGTGGCGCGATCGTGGCCGAAATCGCGAGCACGCTGGCCCGCCGCTGAACGACGGTATCGATCACCGATTGCGCCGGCGTGCTGGCGCCGAGGTAGAAGGTTGACCAGCCGTCCATCTCGCAGAAGTCCGCGACCATCCGCAGGCCGATCTCGTGCAGGTCGCCCGACACGCAGGTGGCGACGAGAGAGCCGGCGGTCTTTTCGACTGCGCAAATCTGCGGATACAGCTGCGACATGATCAGCTGAGTCGCGGCCGTGCAGTAGTGTTCCTGCCCGACGCTGATCTCGTTGACTTGCCAGAGCCGTCCGATCTCGTGTTGGGCGGGTTGAAAGACGTGGAGATAGACGTCGCGCACGGAGACGCCGGCCGCAACCGCGTCGAGCACGAGCTGGCTGGCCGTGCGCCGATCCCCGGCGAGGAGAGCGTCGAGATACGTCCGGGCCAGCGCCCCATGGGGACCGCCCGCAGGGATGCAGGTCGGCAGCTCGGACGGCAGCGACTGCAGCGAGTCGATCGCCAGGGACAGATACTCCACGGCAATGGCCGCGGACGGCTCATCGAGCCCCGCACGCACGGCGTCCTGCGTGAAGACGAGATGTCTAGCGAGCTCCTCGCCGGGGATGCCGCGTTTGGCGAGCATCACCCTGGCCCAGGCAACATAGTTTGCGAAAATGTCGGGCGCCCCCGTGTTCATCGCGTCAGCGAGGTAGGACAGATGGTAGTGCGCGTCCTCCAGGCACTTGGCCCGGCCCGCCGGTCCGTACCGGTGTTCGGGAGCCGGGTCGGACGCGAGCTGCCGATGCACCAGGTCCGCGGCGATGGCGGCCCGCCGTTCCCGAAGCTGGTCACCGGGCCCGGGCGCTGCAGGCGGTGTGGATGATCCGTTCATGAGGCCACATGCTCGCAACCGCGAATCCCGGTCTCCCCGGGGGACGCGGCTGGATCGCTCGCGAGGGCGGGACAACGCCTGGGCTCAGTGTGCATGGCGGCTCGTCCCTATCTTAGGCCCGTATGACGGGCTGGGTTCGCATTTGTCGGTCGAGGTAGGATCGGGAGAGCCCCGACCCGGCACGAATCACGGCGTACGGAATCACCCGCCTTGACACCCGAGCCCAGCCGCGTCATGGTCCGTCCACATCGTTCCCCCGCGCAACCGTCAACCGGCACATGCGTCTGACTCTGGAGGTCAGGATGGGCAGTTCATTCCGCGTCCTCACAGCGGCGGCCCTGATCGTGTTGGTGTCTCCTGGTCCGCAGGGTGAGGCCCAGACCACGCCCCGTCCGAAGGCTCCTGCGGTGAAGAAGGCGCCGCGCACCGCGCCCGCTCCTCCTGCACCAGCTCCGGCGCCCGCTGCACCGAAGCCGGCGACGGACGTCCGGTTCACCACCGAGCAGACGCAGTCCGCGCAGGTCTCACGGACGACGACCTACATCCAGGGGCCGCGCCGGCGTGTGGAGTTCCCCGGCGTCACGGCCATCGACCAGTGCGACCTCAAGCGGTCCGTCACGCTGAACACCACGGCGAAGAGATACCGGGTTCAGCCGTACCCGCCGCCGGCCCCCGTGGCGGCGGCATCGGAGCCTACGTCTGACGAGATGGCCGTCGCTTCGTCGAGAATGCCGTTCGGCATGCCGGGAGGCCGCCCGGCCTCGAAGGCGCGCGGCGGGGTCGTGACGTTCACGACCACGCTCGCCGACACCCTCGAGCGGCAGACGCTGCACGGTTTCGAAGCGCGCCGGGTGAAGTCCGTGCTCGTCAAGCAGTCGAGTGCCAGCGCGTGCGACAAGTCGCCGCTCAAAGTGGAAGTGGACGCGTGGTACATCGACCTGCCCTCCCAGGCCCAGTGCGCAGCCCCCGCGGCCGCCGCACCACCGGCGCCAACGGACGGCGAGACGTGCGTCGATCGGCTGGAGACACGCGTCGCGGGAGACGCGAAGCTGGGCTTCCCCGTGAAGAGCATTACGACGACGACCACGGGGGAGGGGGAGAAGGCGGAGGCGAGCGTCTACGCGCAGGAGGTCGTCGAGATGGAGGTCACGCGGCTCGCAGCAGCCCTCTTCGAGGTGCCCGCGGACTTCGCCGAGGCCAACAGCAGCGCCGAGATCATCCCGGCGCTCGCGAGCGGGGGGTCGTTGTCTGACGCCCTGTTCGGATCGACGGCCGATGGCAGCAGTGCGGCGGCGCCGAAGCGCCCGGGTGTCGTCCGGATAGGGGT
>JANPJN010000279.1:0-1985 GCA_031425515.1 Acidobacteriota bacterium
GCGCAGGCCAACGTGAACTGCCGCATCCTGCCGGGCCAGTCGCCCGACGCCGTGCGGGACACGCTCGTCAAGGTGGTTGCCGACGCCACCATCACCATCAAGGGCCTCGAGCATCCGGGAGAGCCCTCCCCGCCGCCACCCTTGTCGCCGAACATCATGAAGCCCATTCACACCCTGGGCGATCGGTTCTGGCCGGGCGCGACCGTGGTCCCGACCATGTCCACGGGGGCCACCGACGGGCGCTTCCTCAATGCCGCCGGGGTGCCGACCTACGGCATTTCCGGCATGTTCCACGATGCGGAGGGCAGCCGCGCGCACGGGCTGAACGAGCGGATTCGCGTGAAATCGCTCATGGACGGACGTCAGTTCCTGTACGAGCTCGTGAAGATTTACGCCAATCAGACCGAGTAGCACACCTTGTATTTTCCGCACGCTTGCGATTAGCTTGTCGGGTCGATGTCTCTCGTTCCAATCCATCCGAGCCGGTTGAGCCGTAGTACCCGGTGACAGCCCGCGCTCCCGACATGTCGCCGGGATCGACATCCGAGGGGGATTCCCTCGTCGCGCGGCTGGCCGAAGGGGATATGGACGCCGCCGCCACGCTGTACGACCGCCATGCCGGGCAAATCTATGCGCTGGCGCGCCGGATCGTGCGCAACGACGAAGACGCTGAGGATGTCGTGCAGGAGGTGTTCGCCCAGGCCTGGCGGACGGCCGACCGCTACGAAGGCCGTCGCGGCACCGTCGTTGGATGGCTGCTGATGATGGCGCGCACGCGGGCCATCGACAAGGTCCGCGCCCGCCAATCGCGGCCGGTCGCCGACACCAGCGTGCTGCCGGATGCGATTCAGGGCAGCGGCGTGCCCGCGCCCGACGCGCTCGTGGCGGCTGAAGAGGCCGGACGCGTGCGCGAGGCGCTGCACTCGCTGCCGGATCCCCAGCGGACGGTGCTCGAGCTCGCCTACTTTGAGGGGCTGACCCAGGCGGAGGTCGCCGTCAGGCTCTCGGAGCCGCTCGGCACGGTCAAGACCCGGATGCGGACGGCGCTCGGCACGCTGCGTACGAGGCTGCGGATTTGACCATGGAACGCCACGAAGACATCCGCGAGCGCCTGACCGACTACGCCCTCGGCGAGTTGCCGGCTGCTGCCCGCGAGCAGGTGGACGCGCACCTCGCCGGATGCCCCGAGTGTGAGGCCGAGGCGCGGGCGCTGTCGCTCGCCTTCCAGGCGATCGGCTCCGCCGAGACGCCTCTCGCGCCGCCTGCCCATCTGAAGGCGAAAGTCCTCGCGAGCCTCGACGCCGGTCGCAGGCCGGCCGTCACGCCGATGGTGCCGCCCGTCGAAGCTGCCCGCCGCGCTCGCGGACTGAGCCCCGCCTGGCTGGCGCTGGCCGCCATGGCGCTGCTCGTCGTCGGCGGTGCGCTGGCGATATCGCGGCAGCGGGCGTCGCAGCTCGAACAGGATCTGCGCCGCGCGGAAGCCGACGTCGCGCGGCTGTCGTCCGACGCCTCGACGGTCGCCACGCAGGCCGATCTCGCGGTGGCGATCTTGACGGCCACCGATATGCGCCGCATCGACCTTGCCGGCGCCGAGTCCTCGAGGAACGCGACGGCACGGGCCTACTGGAGCGGCGCGAAGGGACTGCTGATTGTGGCGGACCGCCTGCCCACGCCTCCCCCTGGACGCACGTATCAGGTGTGGCTGATTGGATCAGCCTCCGCGGGTCCGGTCAGCGCCGGTCTGATCGACGGCCGGCGCGAAGGCCGCGGCATGCTGATCGTCGCACCGCCTGCGGGGGTGGCCGGCAACGCGCTCACCGTCGCGGTGACGGATGAGCCCGACGGGGGCCGCCCGGCCCCGACCGGATCCAAACACCTCGTCGGATCGCTCTGATCTTCTCGCCAGCTCGCCCTGGCGGATGGCCGCTCGCGCCCACTCACCATCGGCTGCCTCGACGCCTCCCACCTCCCGCGCAATCCACTGG
>JANPJN010000280.1:0-4264 GCA_031425515.1 Acidobacteriota bacterium
CCGTGCACGAACAGGTAGCTCACCGAGGCGGCTGTGTCGTGCCCGAGGTCGTAGTCCACACCGGCGCTCGCCTGCTGGACGCGGGCGTTCTGGTAGTCCTTGTCGAACGTGAAGATCGTCGGTCTCGGCAGCGCCGCGCCCGCCGGCAGCACGGGGAAGGTCGCGGGGTAGGTCGGCACCTGCGCGCCGGTGAAGGTGATGGTCTGGACGTTGATGCCGTTGTTCGAGTGCGCCGTGCCCACCATGATGGACGGCGTCCGGCCGTAGAAAAGGCCATACCCGGCCCGCGCGACGACGCGGCGGCCGCGCGGTGACCATGCGACACCGAGACGCGGCCCCCAGTTGTTGGAGTCCGTGTTCAGGACGCTCGTGTCGAGCCCGGCCTGGAGCAGCTGGGGATCGGGGTTCTGCACCTGGGGCGCGGCGAACTTCTGGATGTCGTAGCGCAGCCCGGCGTTGACGGTGACCGACGACGAGGCGCGCCATTCGTCCTGGAGGAAGAACGAGTACTCGTCGATGTCCGGGTTCGTGGTTGCGCCAGACGTGCCGGGGCCGGCGAAGGCCTGCACGTAGCGCTCACCCGCGGCGTCGGGGATGCCACGCTGGAACGACGCGATGCTGTTGAAGGTGTAGGAGCCCGAGAAGTTGCCCGGGAAGAAATTCAGGATGCGGTCGAACTGCAGGTCGGCGCCCGCCTTCATCTTGTGCGCGCCGCGGACGTACGTCACCGTGTCGGCCACCTGCCCCCGCTTGATCGTCGTCTCGCGCGGGCTGAAGAAGTTGCGGCCGATCGTGAGGACGGCCGAGCCACCCTGGCGGATGACCCCTTCGGGATTGGCGCTGTTGGCGAAGCCCGGCTCCTGATCGCGCGCCCACTGGACGCGCACTTCGTTCAGCAGCGACTGCCGGAAGACGCTCGTGAGGCTGCCGTTGAGCGAGCGCGTCATGACCTTCGAGGCGCCCGTGTGCTCGAGGGCGTTCTGCGGGCCGCCGCTCTCGAAGTTGTCGCCGGTGAAGTTCTGGTGGTTGTAGCGCAGCGTCATGCGCTGGCTCTGCGCGAGTTGCCAGTCGGTCTTGACGAGGAACACGTCCTGGTCCTGCGTGCGCGTCCAGCTGTCGGCGAGCGTGCGGAGCCGCGCGATGCCGGCCACCGTGCCAGCATCGGAGGGCGTGTTCGACGGAATGCCGAGGAACACATCGTTTGGCTGGGTGTTCCGCTGCCCGTCGTAGTTGGCGAAGAAAAAGTGGCGATCGCGCACGATCGGGCCGCCGAGGCTGCCGCCGAACTGGTTGTAGTGATAGGCCGACTTCGCCCGGCGGTTCAACACGTTGATGGCATCGTTCGCGTTCAGCGCCTTGTCCCGGTAGAACTCGAACACGGACCCGTGGATCGCATTCGTGCCCGACTTGGTGACGACGTTGATGACCGCGCCGCCGGCGCGGCCGTACTCGGCCGAGTAGGCGTTCGAGTTGACCTGGAACTCCTGGACCGCGTCCTGGCTGAACTGGTACGGCGCGCGTCCCGACCCCGTGCGGCCGAGCGACTGGCCGAAGAACGTGTTGTTGTTGTCGGCGCCATCCACGACCAGGCTGTTGAGTGTGCCGCGCTGGCCCGCGAAGCTGATATCCCCCGTGCGCACGTCCTTCGTCACGCCGGGCGTGAGCAGCGCGAAGTCGATGAAGTTGCGGCCGTTCACCGGCAGGTTGGCGACGGATGCTTCGCCGACCGTGGAGCTCACCTGGCTGCGCGTCGCCTCGACGAGCGGCGTCTGTCCCGACACGTTGACCAACTCCGACAGACCTGCGGGGGCGAGCGGCACCGCGAGCGTGAGCGTCTGCCCGACCGTGAGGGCCACGTCGCGCTGGCGGAACGGCCCGAATCCGGACAGCTCGGCGCGCACTTCATACCCGCCCACCGGCAGCAGCGGGGCGCGAAACAGCCCCTGGCCGTCCGTCACGACTTCGCGGCTCACACCGGTCGCCTGGTGCGTCAGCGTGACGGTCACACCGGGCATCGGCGCCCCCGACGGATCGGCGACGGTGCCTTCGATTGAACCGGTCGCGCTCTGCGCGGTGACCACGGCGGAGCCCAGGGCGACAACGCACACGACAAGGGCCAACAGACGCGCCAGCCGTGCGGCCTGGCCGGCGAAGGGACGGAACATGGGACGACCTCCGATACAGGGAAGGGAATGAAGGACGAGCGTACCTGCCGGTCTGGCGGACTGTCAATCAGACCACGCCCTGGCCTCGCATTGTCGTGTCAGGGGGGGAGATCTGCACTACAGTCGATGAAGCATGCCGGGTAGACAGATGATCGGCGGTTCGATTGTCGATGATGTCGCGGCCACGCTGAACCCTCTCGGAGTCCTGCTGCGTCGGGCAGGCTCGAGCACCCCGGCAGGACGCGCGCCATGCTGACGCCGCAGCGGCAGGTGCTCCTTCGTGAGCTGGAAGCGAAGGTGCGGCAGCTCGAGCAGGCTAATCGCGAGCTGGCCGGGCGTGAGGGGCACGTCAGCACCGTGTTCAACGCCTGCCCGGCCGCCATCGCCGTATACCGCCGCAGCGACCGGGCGTTCGTGGAGGTCAACGAAGCGTTCGTGACGCTCTTTGGCCGGACCCGGGACGAAGTCATCGGTCGAACCGTCGAAAACCTCGGTTTGATGGATGCCACCACCGCCGACCGGCTGTGCCCGCGGGGAGGGGATTTCCCGAGCCAGCATGTCGAGGATGTGAAGATGAAGGTCCGCGAGGGCGGCACGCGGCACTTCACGGTCAGCGCCCGGTGCCAGGACATCGGAGGCGAGCCGCACGTCGTCACCACCTTCAGCGAGGTCACGGCCCGGAAGAGCGCCGAGGAGACGCAGCAGGCCAACGACGCGCGCCGAGTCCGCCAACTGGATGCGCTGGTGGCACTCACAGGCGCCAAGGCGGACTATGCCCAGAAGCTGGACGCGATACTGGCGCCCATTACGGAGACCGCGGCTCGAACGCTGGAGGTGGCGCGCGTCAGCGTCTGGCGCTTCTCCGGGGATCGCACGCTCCTCCAGTGCCTGAACCTGTACGAGCGCGATCTCGAGCGACATTCGGCTGGCATGGAGTTGTCTGGCGCGACGTATCCCCGCTATTTTGCGGCGCTCGAACGGCTGGACGTGATCGCGGCTCACGACGCGCATGTCGATCCTCGCACCGCTGAGTTCTCAGCAGCCTACCTGGGCCCCCTCGGTATCAACGCAATGCTCGACGCGCCGATCCGGGCCGGAAGCGGAGCCAACGGCGTTCTCTGTCACGAGCACACCGGCCCCGCCCGGATCTGGACGCACGATGAACAGGTCTTCGCGCTGGCCATCGCCAACCTCGTGTCGTTGACGCTCGAAGGGTGGGAGCGCCACCGGACGGCGGCGGAGCTGCGAGAGGCACAGCAGCGGCTCGAGCGAGCCGCACGCGCCGGAAATGTGGGGTTGTGGGACTGGAACCTGCTGACAAACGAGACCTACTACTCGACACAGTGGAAGCAACAGCTCGGCTACACCGACGACGAGGTGATGAGCGCGCATGCCGAATGGGAGAGCCGGCTCCATCCGGACGACCGCGAACGCGCGCTGCAGACCGTGCAATCGTACCTGGCACAGCCGGGGCCGGTGTTCGATCTCGAAACGCGGCTGCGGCACAAGGACGGCACCTACCGCCAGATCATCGCGCGTGGCTCGCCGATTCTGGACGAGTCTGGCGGTGTCTCCAGGCTCGTCGGATCACACGTTGACATCACCGAGCACGCGCAGCTGCAGTCGCACTTTCTCCAGGCGCAGAAGATGGAGAGCGTTGGCACGCTGGCCGGCGGCATCGCGCACGACTTCAACAACCTGCTGACCGTGATCAACGGGACGACCGATCTCGTGCTGTCGGATCTCCCCGCTGGCGATGCGCTGCGCGACGATTTGAACCAGATTCGGGACGCCGGTCAGCGGGCGGCCGCGTTGACCCGCCAGCTCCTCGCGTTCAGCCGGAAGCAGATTCTGAAGGCCGAAGTGCTCGACCTGAATGCCGTCGTGTCGGACATGCACGTCATGCTGCAGCGGCTGCTGGGGGAGCGGATCGAGCTCGTCGTCCGCCCGGCGAAGAGCCTCGCATCGGTGAAGGCGGACCGCGGCCAGATCGAGCAGATCGTCATGAACCTGGCGGTCAATGCCCGCGACGCGATGCCCAGAGGCGGCGTCCTGACCATCGAGACGCAGAATGTCGAGCTCGATGCCGAGTACGCCGC
>JANPJN010000281.1:0-3495 GCA_031425515.1 Acidobacteriota bacterium
CCGTTCGCGCACATCCGCCCGCAGTCCGACGTCGGGGAGGACGCCCACGTGGGCAACTTCGTGGAGCTGAAGAAGACGACGCTCGGCCGCGGGTCGAAGGCGAACCATCTGGCCTACCTCGGCGATGCCACGATCGGCGAAAAGGTCAACGTCGGGGCCGGCACGATCACCTGCAACTACGACGGGACGCTGAAGCACCCGACCGTGATCGAGGACGGCGCCTTCATCGGCAGCGATTCGCAGCTCGTCGCGCCGGTGCGCGTGGGGCGCGGCGCCTACGTCGCGGCCGGGTCGTCGATCACGCGCGACGTGCCGGCTGACGCCCTCGCCATCGCCCGCGGCCGGCAGGTCAACAAGGACGGTTGGGTTTCGCACCACCGGAAACCCCGGGAGTAATCACACCATGTGCGGCATCATCGGCTACATCGGATCCAAGCAGGTCGTCCCCGTGCTCATCGACGGGCTGCGACGGCTGGAGTACCGCGGCTACGACTCGGCCGGCGTGGCGGTGGTCCGCAACGGCGAGATCGACCTCCGCCGCAGCGCCGGCAAGCTCGCGCGCCTCGAGGAAGTGATCGCGACGACGCCGATCGAGGGCGATTATGGAATCGGGCACACGCGCTGGGCGACCCACGGGCGTCCCACCGAGGAGAATGCCCATCCGCACCGGGACTGCACCGGCCGCATCGTCGTCGTCCACAACGGCATCATCGAGAACTATCTGGATCTGAAGCGCCAGCTTCAGAAAGAGGGTCACACGTTCGTGACCGAGACCGACACCGAGATCGTTGCGCATCTCGTCGAACGCGAGATGAAAGACGACGGCCTCGAGAATGCGGTCCGCCGGTCGCTGCTCTACATGCGCGGTTTGTTCGCGCTCGTGCTCATCTCGGCCGACGACCCGAACAAGATCGTCACCGTCCGCAACGGTCCGCCGATCGTCGTCGGGCTCGGCGACGGCGAGTTCTTCGTCGCCTCCGACATTCCGGCGATCCTGAGTCACACGCGCGATGTGGTGTTTCTCGGCGACGAGCAGATGGCGATCATCACGCCGACCGGGGTGGAGTTCACCGACTACGCCGGGGCCGCGGTGGCGGCGCGGAGCACGCGCGTGTCGTGGGATCCGGTCATGGCCGAGAAGGCCGGCTACAAGCACTTCATGCTCAAGGAGATCTTCGAGCAGCCCTGGGCGGTGCGGGAAACGGTGCTCGGCCGGGCCTCGATGGAGACCGGCAGGGTGTTTCTCCAGGAGATCGAGATTCCCGATCAGACGCTGCGCGAGGTCGAGCGCATCGTGATCCTGGCCTGCGGCACGTCGTGGCACTCGGCGCTCATCGGGAAGTTCCTGTTCGAGACGCTCGCCAGAATCCCGGTCGAGGTCGATTACGGGTCGGAGTACCGGTACCGCGATCCCATCGTCTCGAAGAACACGCTGGCGATCGTGATCACGCAGTCCGGGGAAACGGCCGACACGCTGGCGGCGCTGCGCGAGGCGAAGAAGAAGGGGGCCCTCAGCATCTCCATCTGCAACGTCGTCGGCAGCATGGCGACGCGGGAGACCGACGGCACCGTCTACACGCATGCGGGGCCGGAGATCGGGGTGGCCTCGACAAAGGCGTTCACCACGCAGATCGTGGCGCTCCACCTCCTGGCCATGTATCTCGGGCAGATCCGCGGGACGCTGGCGCCGGAGGCGGCGAAGGTGCACATCGAAGGGCTCGTGCAGATGCCGCTGCTCATCGAGCAGGCCCTCAAGTGCGAGCCGATCACCGAGGAGATCGCGCGACGGTTTCATCAGCGGACCGACTTCCTGTATCTCGGCCGCGGGATCAACTATCCGATCGCGCTCGAGGGGGCGCTGAAGCTCAAGGAAATCTCGTACATCCACGCCGAGGGGTATCCGGCCGGCGAGATGAAGCACGGCCCCATCGCGCTCATCGACGAGCAGATGCCGGTCGTGACGATTGCCCCCGACGATCACGTGTTCGAGAAGATGATCGGGAACATTCAGGAAGCCAAGGCGCGTGGAGGATCCGTGATCGCGCTGACCACGGAAGGGCACCGCAGCATCCGGGAGGTGCTGGACCCGGCGCAGGACTTTCTCATCGAAGTGCCGCGGTCGCACCCGCTGCTGACGCCCGTGCTGATGGCGATTCCGCTGCAGCTGCTTGCGTACCACATGGCCGTGCGGCGCGGCTGCGACGTCGATCAGCCGAGGAATCTGGCAAAGAGCGTCACCGTCGAGTAAAGCGGGGAACCCGGGCGGGACGATCAGGGGCGCGCGGAGGCTGCGACACCCGCGGAGAGAGCCGAGACGATGGCGTCCGTCATCTCCTGCGTGCCGGCGCGGCTGGCCGAGGCTCCGGCCAGGTCGGCGGTCCGGAGGCCACGGGCGAGCGCGGTGCCGATGGCCTGCTCCACGGCCGCGGCTTCGGTCTCGAGCGCGAGGGCGTGGCGGAGCAGCATCGCGGCGGATCCGATCGCCCCGATCGGATTGGCCAGGTTCCGGCCCGCAATATCCGGCGCCGAGCCGTGGACCGGTTCGAACAGCCCGACCCCGTCGCCCAGGCTCGCGGACGGCAGCAGCCCCAGAGAGCCCACGATCGCGCCAGCCTCGTCCGAGAGGATGTCGCCGAACAGATTCTCCGTCACGAGGACATCGATGCTCGCCGGCGCCAGCGCGATCTTCATCGCACAGGAATCGACGTACATGTGGGCGAGCGCCACGTCCGGATAGTCGGCGGCCAGATCGGTGACCACCTGCCGCCACAGGCGCGACGTCTCGAGCACGTTGGCCTTGTCTACGGAGAGGAGCTGTTTGCGGCGGCCGCGGGCCGCTTCGAAGCCGCGCCGGGCGATTCGCTCGATCTCGTGGCGTGAATAGCGCATCGTGTTGTGCGCGGATGAGCCGTCCTCGGCAATGCCGCGCGGCTCACCGTAGTAAAGCCCGCCGGTCAGCTCGCGCAGGACGAGCATGTCCGTCCCGCTCACGACCTCGCGCTTGAGGGGGCCCGCGTCTTCCAGGCCGGGCCACACCTTCGCCGGACGGAAATTCGCGAAGAGCTGGAGCTCGCGGCGCAGCGCGAGCAGGGCGGTTTCAGGACGCCGGCTCGAGTCACCGCGGTCGAAGGCAGGGTCGCCGACCGCACCGAGCAGAATCGCGTGCGACTCACGCGCCGCCGCCAGCGTCTCGTCCGGGAGCGGCGGCAGATCGCGACGCAGCGCCGCGCCGCCGATCAGGCTTTCGCGCAGATCGAACGCATGCCCGAAGCGCGCCCCGACCGCGCGCAACACCGCCGCCGCGCCAGCGACGACCTCGGGACCAATGCCGTCACCCGGCAGCAGGAGAATGGAAGCCTTCATGCGAACCCTGTAGAACCGTCGTCTACACCCCGTGGCCGTAGCCGACTTCGGCCGGCGTCGCCTTGAAGTCGGGGACGCTGCCGGAGCCCGGGCCGGAGCCTGACGTCGGAGGGCGGCGGTTGCGCAGGCGCG
>JANPJN010000282.1:0-4949 GCA_031425515.1 Acidobacteriota bacterium
CCGTAGAGTCGCTTGTCCGCCTGGGCGCGCGGAGACCACACGGCCGGGCCCCGGCTGCGATTCAGGATCTTGAACTGAATTCCGGTGGCATCAATCGCCCGTCCCATCAACCCGCCGAGGGCGTCAATCTCGCGCACCAGATGGCCCTTGGCCGTCCCTCCGATGGCTGGGTTACAGGGCATATGACCAATGGTGCCATCAGACAGTGTACAAAGTCCCACCGACCGCCCCAGCCGTGCCGCGGCCCAGGCGGCCTCCACACCCGCGTGGCCGGCGCCGATCACGATGACGTCAAAATCTGTCAGCACACACAGCTACTTTCCGATGCAGAACCGCTCGAAGATGGCGTGCAGAACGGCGTCTGGCGTCCGCGCCCCTGTCACTTCCTCGAGCCGGGCCCGCGCCTCCTGCACGTCGGCCGCGACGAACTCCTCGGGCGTGCCCACCGCGGCGGCTGACGCGGCCCGCCGCAGCGACGTCCGCGCGCGCACCAGCAGATCGGCGTGTCTGAGGTTCGTGATGGCTGGCACGTCGTGCAGTCGCTCGCCCGCGCCCAGCATCGCCGCGATCGCGCTGCGCAGGCGATCGATCCCGGCGCCGTTCACTGCCGACACATCGATCACACCCTCGACCCGCGTCGCCTCCCAGGCGGGCGGCAGATCCGACTTGCTTCCGACGATCACCCGCGGCCCGGGAGACGTTGTCTCGAGCAACGCGTGGTCGTCTGCCGACAACGCGCGCGACCGATCCAGCACCACGACCGCGAGATCGGCGACACTGCGCGCGCCGTGCGCGCGCGCCATGCCCTCGGCCTCGATCACGTCGGCCGGACTCGCGCGCAGACCGGCGGTATCGACCAGGCGCACCGGCACGCCGTCGAAATCGACGGTCTCGGCGACCAGATCGCGTGTGGTCCCCGCAATGTCCGTGACGATCGATCGGGCCGATCCTGTGAGCCGGTTGAAGAGGCTGGACTTCCCGGCATTCGGACGCCCGACGATCGCCACCTGTGCGCCGTCGCGCAGGATTCGCCCGGTATCGGCGTCGGCCAGCAGCGCGTCGACCGCCGCGGTCGCGGCATCGATCGCCTCGACGGCGCCCGCGGCATCGATGAAGTGGTAGCCCTCGTCGGCAAAATCAAGCGAGGCCTCGAGGCGCGCGCTGAGGTCGAAGAGCTGTCGATCGATCGCGCCAATGCGCGTCGTCAGCGTGCCGTCGAGTTGATCGAACGCGGCGCGCGCCTGACGCGGCGTCACGGCGTCGATGAGATCGCGCACCGCCTCGGCCTGCACGAGATCCATGCGTCCGTTCAGGTACGCCCGAAACGTGAACTCGCCGGGCTCGGCCAGCCGCGCGCCCGCGTCCATACACGCGGTCACAATCGCACGCAGGACCACGGGGCTGCCGTGCGCGCTGATCTCGAGGACGTCTTCGCCCGTGTACGAATGAGGGGACGGGAAGAAGGTCAGGACGGCGCGATCGACCGGGGCGCCTCCGGTGAAGAGGGGCACGAGCGTGGCCCGCCTCGGCTCGAGCGGCTCAGCGCGTCCGGCAAGACGCCCGGGCATGGCCACCGCTCCGGGCCCGCTGACCCGCACGACGCCGATCCCGCCGTGGCCCGCCGGGGTCGCGATCGCCACGATGGTGTCGTCGGGGGTGTACATGGCAGCGACGGCGGTGGCCGACCGATCGGCGACCCTTCCGGGCCCTTATCTCCTGACCGAGATGATGACCGTCTTCATCACGGCATCGCCGATGCTCTCGGACGACATCGCCGGATCCTCGGCCACGGTCAGGTGCACGAGGCGGCGCGCATAAGGATTGAGCGGCCCCATCTCCTGAGGCCCGGACATCTTCGCCTTCTCCATCATGAGGCGCGCCAGTTGCCGAAGCTCCGCGTCCTTGCCCTTGCGGTAGTCCTGGCAGTCCACGACGAACGACCGGTCGTCCTGCAGCTCGCGACGGAACGCCGTGTTGACGATCTGCTGCAGCGCATCGAGCGCCTCGGCGCGCTTGCGCAGGAGCGCCTCGCTGCCCTCGCCGCTGATCTCAACGCGCACGCTGTCGGAGGTCTCCACGATCGCGACGTCCGCGGGGATCCCCATTGCCGTGACTGTCGCACGCGTGAACTCGCGCACCCGCTCCTGCAGCTCCATCACTTCTGCTCCTTCGAGGCCTGGTCGGTCCGGCCCCCGCCAACCTTCTTGACCCGCCGCTCCGAGGACGACCGCGCGCCGGCAATCTTCGGCGGCCCGATCAGACGGTTGGTCAGGAGCTGCTGGCCAATCGCCCACGCGTTGCTCGTCGTCCAGTACAGCACCAGCCCGCTCGGCGCCCAGATGAACATCGTCATGAAGATGAGCGGCATGAAGAGCATCATCTTCTGCTGCATCGGATCCGCCGTGGACGGAGTCATCCGCGTCTGGACGAACTGCGTGATCCCCATCAGCACGGGGGTGATGAACAGCGGATCATGCACCGACAGATCGTGAATCCATCCGACGAATGGCGCGCCGCGCAGCTCGATCGCGACCGACAGCATCGAGTAGAACGCCAGCAGCACGGGGAAGGTGAGCAGCATGGGAACGCACCCGCTCGCGGGATTGACGCCGTGCTCCCGATAGAGGCTCATCACCTCGGTGTTCATCTTCTGCCGGCCCGGATCGGCCATCTTCAGGTTGGCGTAGCGATCCTGAATCGCCTTCATCTGCGGCTGGAGCTCCTGCATCCGCCGCATCGACACCACGCTCTTGTGCCGCAGCGGGAACATCGCGAGGTTGATGAGCACCGTGAGCAGGATGATCGACCACCCGTAGTTGCCGACGTAGGTGTTCAGCCACTTCAGCGCGCGCAGCAGCGGAACGACCAGCCAGGCGAACATGCCGAAATCAATCGAGCGGACGAGATCGCGATCGACCGCCGCGAGGACGTCGAAGTCTTTCGGGCCGAGGAAGAATCGGGCATTCTGCGGCGCCGACGGATAGCGCGCCGCCCAGTCGATGAAGTGGGCCACGCCGTTCTCCGCGGCCGCCATCGGCACGTCACGCTGGCGATACGCGAGGTGCATGGGCTGACCGCCGGGAATGGCCGCGGTGAGAAAGTAGTGGTCGTCCACACCCGCAAAGCCGAACGACCCCTCCTGCGAGGCGTGCTCTCCGACCTTGGACCGGCCAATCCGGCTCACGCTCCCATCGCGGTAGAAAATCGGCTGCGGCGGCGGGCTGTAGGTCGTGCTGCTGGTGACAACGATGCCGCTGCCGAGCGCAGGCCCCCACTCGACCGTGGGCAGCACCGGCTGGCCCGCCTGGGTGACGGTCGCCGACAGACTCACGATATAGGGCGAGGTCGGCGCAAACGTGAACTCCTTGCGCGCGCTGAGGCCGCTCGCCTCCTGGTATTCGAACGTCAGCGTCGCGGGTTCGGTGCCCACGCGGACATCTGTCGCGCTCGGCTTGAAGAGCGCACGGGCCAGCGTGGCGCTGAGCGCCGCGTCGGGCACCGACAGCGTGAAGGGGCGGGGGGTGCCCGCGGGAACGGCCTGCGGTACGAGCTCCAGCGGCTGGCGCCCCGCGTCCTGATACTTCTTCAGGCGCCAGCTCTTGAGAGCGCCCCCGCGGGTCGTGAAGACGGCGGAGACCGACTCGTTCTCGAACGTCACGTCGCGCTCGTCCGTGTCCGCGACGAGCGTGGCGGCCGCCGGGAGCTCCGGCGCCGCAGGGGCGGCCGGAGCAGGGCTTGCGGTGGACGGAGTGGCACCGTCCACACCGGCGGCTGCCGCCGGTTTCGGCTGCGGTTTGGGAGGCGGAAACACCGCCTGGTAGCCATACAGCACGACGAAAGACAGAACGACCGCGAGAAGGACCCGTTTTTCCATTGAATGTGGCTATCTACTCAGACTGGTCGCGGCCGGGCACCGGATCCAGTCCGTGCCCGCCGAATGGATTGCAGCGCGCCAGCCGGCGCGCGGCCAGGAGCGAACCCCGCGCGACCCCGAAGCGGCCCACGGCCTCGGACGCGTAGTCCGAGCAGGACGGCAGGAAGCGGCAGGATCCGGCATAGAGCGGCGAGAACAGAAGTTTATACGTCCGGAGCAGGGCGAGGGCGCCGCGCTGCGCCCACGAGAGATCAGGAGGCCGCATCGGGTGGCGGGGGAAGTCTGGCGGCGCCTCGCGTGATGGCCAGGCGGAAATCCGCTTCGAGGCTCGCATATTCTGCATCGAACAGCTCTCGGCGGGGGATGACCACGACATCGAACCCCGACCCGGTCCGGACCCCCTGACTGCGTCGGAACAGCTCCCGGATCAGCCGCTTCGCGCGGTTCCGGCGGACGGCGTCCCCCAGCTTCCTGGAGGCGACGATACCCAGCCGGGGAACCCCTGTCGTATTGGGTGCGACCAGCAGCGTCAGATACCGCCCTTTCGTCCGAAGCGAGAGGTCGAACACGCGCTTGAACTCCCCCGGGCGACGGACCCGGCGGTCCTTCCTGAAGCGCTCGGAGGGCATGGGTTCCTCGCGGACAGATCCGCGGCAGGCGTTT
The DNA here is from genome assembly GCA_031425515.1 of Acidobacteriota bacterium. Taxonomy (GTDB): domain Bacteria; phylum Acidobacteriota; class Vicinamibacteria; order Vicinamibacterales; family 2-12-FULL-66-21; genus JALZOC01. The sequence goes on from JANPJN010000282.1 coordinate 4,538, forward strand.
AGCTGGAGGATACGGTCAGGCGCTTGCGCCCCTTGGCGCGGCGGCGCTTCAGCACCAGGCGGCCGTTCTTGGTGGCCATGCGCACGAGAAAACCATGGGTGCGCTTGCGGCGCCGGACGTTGGGCTGAAACGTTACGCTCATTGTCGAGTCCCTTGCACGGAAGTGAAAAAGAGGAAAAAACGAAGACGCAGAATCCTAAATACTACCGGGCGTCACCCTGGGTTGTCAATGGAACGGCGGGCCCCTCGGCGGTTTGTCGGCGGCCGGAACGGTGTGTTACAGTCGCGTTCCTCGCGTGCCGTAGGGTCTCCCCCCGAAGTTTTCCACAACTGTGGAAAAGATTGTGGAAAAGCAAAGGTTTTGCCGCCATCCGCATTGAGACGTCCTACATCCTCGCACTGGGCCCGCTTG
>JANPJN010000283.1:0-6055 GCA_031425515.1 Acidobacteriota bacterium
TGCGCGGAGGCTACAGGGCCCCGTGGATCTTCGGAATCTCCCCGAGCACGGGGACGTCGAACTCGTTCTGGAGCGCCCGTGCGTCGTGGACGGAGCGGTCCATGAACTCCCGGCCGATGGCCATCGCGCCGCCGAGCGCCAGACCCATGACGATCGGGATGAGCAGCAGCTTGACCTGCTGGCCGGGCGCGGCCGGCCGGCCCGGGTAGGCCGGATACAGCACGCTGAACCGCTCGCCCCCCTGCTGGCGCGCGAAGTCCTCGGCGCTGCGTGCCTTGTCGTAGGTGGTCTTGAGATCGGCGTAGCGCGTGCGTTCCAGCTCGACGTCGCGCGAGATGGACGCGAGATCCTGCTCGACCATCGGGGCGGCTTCCACACGGCTTTGGTACTGCGCAATCTGGACGCTCGCCTGCGACGACTGGGCGCGCAGGGTGTTGATGCGCAGGCGCACGGCGTCGCGGTCGGCGACCCGCTGGCGGTAGACCGGATCCGCGAGGAGCGCGTCGCCACCGGCCATGCCCGCCGGCTGTTTGATCGAGGCGAGATCCCGCTGGCCCTGCGCGATCTCCGACTGCAGCCGCTCGGTCTCGGGATGCTTGTCGGTGTAGCCGACCGCGCGCGCCTGGGCGAGCTCCTGCTGCAGCGTCGCGATGCGCGCCTGAGCCGCATGGATGGCGGCCGAGGCCGCCGATGTCGGGGGCGCGGTGCCCGTCCCGCGCCGCATCTCGTCGAGCTGCGCCTCGAGCTGGTTCTGTCGGTCCTGTTCGGTCCGCAGCTGCATGGAGTAGGAGTCCAGCGACTGCCGCAGCCCGTTGACCATCGCGATGTTGGCGTTGATCTGATCGGGAAGGCGTCCCATGTTCGCCTCCTTCTTCACGCGGAGTTGGCCTTCGAGACCGGCGAGGCGCGTCTGGCTCGCCTGGAGCTGCTGTCCGAGCACCTCGGACGTGTTCTCGGCGCGATTGGTCCGGGTCTTCGAGTTCTCGTCCACGAAGACGTAGGCCAGACGATTGGTAATGCGCTGGGCGCGGTCGGGATCGGTGTCGACGTAGCCGAGGTCGAAGCTGTCGAGGCCGTTCTTGTTCTCCATGCGTCCGATGGGCTGATCGACCTTCACCACGACCTGGCTCCGGAGCCAGCCCGCGACGTCTTCCACCGGCTTGCCGGAGTTGACCTGTTCCTCACGCACGACGCGCTCGAGCACCTGGCGGCTCAGCAACTGCTGCGAGATCGCGCGCTGTCGCTCCTCCTTGTCGAGCGAGCTCACCCCGCGGAGGAGCTCCGGCGAGAGCGTCGGCGCGGCAATGCCGATCTTCGCTTCGGACAGGTAGTCTTTCGGCCACAGCACGGCGAGCAAAGCCCCGGCGACCACCCCGAGCGCGACCGGGATGATGAGCCACCACTTGCGCCGCCGCAGGACGGACAGGTAATCCAGCGGGTGAAACGCGCGTTCTTCCATTACTCGATCCTCATGGGTTGAGCGATCACGACGTTGGCTCCCACGCGCTGGCGGTTGACCTTGCCGCCGGCGATGCGGCTGTCCTGCCGCGTGAAGGCGTAGAAGCCTTCGAGCCGGAGGATGCGGGTGGCCGAGTAGCCGAGGGACGTGCGCAGCAGCGTCGTGTCCAGCGGCAGCTCGTCGGTGACGAAGGGATCCGTTCTCCGCCAGGACGCCGAGCCCTGGAGATACAGGCGGTTCGCATCGAGCGGCATCCGCACGAACGCCCGGAGCTGCTGGCTCTGGCTCGAGCCGCCAAATCCGAAGGACGGCACGAAGCTCCGCTCGAACGCCGCACCCATCGTGGCGCGCTCGGTGCGCTGCTCGAGCTCGGCCCGGACGTACGGGCCCGTGCGCCTTTCATTCAGCGTCCGGTCGTCGAGCAACGCATAGCCGGCGCCCACCGCGGCGGTGGTCCGCGCGCCCAGACTGAAGGCGGCCGTGGCGCCGGCGTCGTGGAACGCGAGCTGCCGCGTTCCCTCGTTCAGTTCGGCGAGCCGCACGCCGTACTCCGCGCCGACCGATACGCGCTCGCGCAGACGCCGGCTGAGGCGCGTTGCGAGGCCGTTCACGACGCCGCCGGTCAGCAACGACTCGGTCCGGTCGAAGCGGACCCAGGTGTTGTCGTACTTCACCGACAGGTCGGTGAACTTGGACAGGCGCGCCACGAGTTGTCCGTTGAACGAATTGCGCCGCGCGCCGGTGCGGGAGAACGGCACGCCGCTCACTTCGAGCTCGTCGGTCGTCGGCACTCTCGCGTAGTCATCGGTGATGTCGAGCGTCACGCGCTTGGAGACGAGCCGGCGCAGCGCCGCGCGCCCATGCTGGTCGAAGCCGTTCAACTGACTGAACTCCATGTACCGGCGGACGTACCCCTGGTAACCCGTCGAGAACTCGGTCCGCTTCGACACGAAGTCGAGGGCGGCAAAGGGCTCGGCCAGCAGCAGACGGTCCGACTCGGCGCGCTGCTCCGTTGGAGAGACCGACAGCAGCGCGACGTTGGAGTCGAAGACGCCGCCGATGCTGAAGCCGGGTGTGAACGTCCATCCGGGCGTGCGTCCGGTCGACAGCTCCGTCATGTCCTGCGCGTGCGCGACGGCCGCTGTGGCCAGCATCGCGACCATCGGGATCGCATGACGCAGGAGCCCCCAGGTCTTCATCTGTAACCTCGTCTTCACGGTCAGGGCACGATGATCGTGTCGCCGGCCTGCATGTAAACAGCCGACCCCTTGCCTTCGGTGGCGTCCTTGTAGTTGAAGGGCAGGCTCTGCTGCGAGCCGGCCGCTCCCTTTCTCAGGATGCGGATACTTTTCGGCTTGGCGAAGTCCTTGAACCCCCCGGCCATCGCCAGCGCCTGGACGGCCGACACCTGTCCTTTGATCTCGAACGTGCCGGGCGTATTGACCTCGCCCATCACGTAGAACACCGGCGGCACGGTTTCGACGACGATGACCGTCACGACCGGATTGGTGTTGTATTCCTTCAGCGCCGCCACCAGGGCATCGCGGAGCTCGGTCGACGTGCGTCCTTCCGCCTTGATGTCGCCGATGAGCGGCAGCGTGATCTTGCCGTCGGGCCGGACCTGCAAGGACTGGGAAAGCTGGGCGTCGCGGTACACCTCGATCCGCAGCTTGTCCCCGGCCACCAGGCGGTAGTCGGCCGCCGTGGCGACCGACGGCGCCGCGGGCCGGGCCGTCTGATCGGCCGAGGGCGCGGCCGGCGTCGAGGCGCTGGGCGCAGTGTCGGCCGGTCGAGGCGCGGTCTGAGCCGGTCGAGGTGCGGACGGTCCGGTCTGCGAGGACGCGCCAGCGACCAGGCCGGCCGTGCTCAGCAGAATGGCGAGCGAAAGGGGAGCGGAGAACGGGAGCTTCATGACATGCACCTGGCGGTTAAGCGTTCGACGCGTTGCCGCGGGCATCGCGGCGAGGATGCACCGACCGGGACTCGGCGGCGCGCTTGAGCGAGTCCACATCCGCGCCGTGCGTCGGACAGCACGCCGCGCCGACCTGGATCGCGAGTGGCTGCGGGAATTGATAGTGATCCAGCCGCGACATCAGCCGCTCGATCACCGTCATCGAGTTCGGCAGGTCCGCGTCGAGCAGCACGAGCGACACGCGGCCCCGGGCGGTCTGCGCCAGCAGATCCGTTTCACGCACCTCGCGGCTGATGAGCCTCGCGATCTCGCGCACGGGCGCCTCAGGGTCGGCGTCGTCGCCGGCCGGAGGCCCCTGCACCGTGGGCTCGACGTGCACCAGAGTCAGGAAGTTCTGCGAGCGCACGGCACGCTTCAGCTCGTTGTTGAGCACGAAGTCGAACGCTTCGGAAGTCAGCACGCGGAAGTCCTCGTCAAGGAAGGAATCTGAGGTCACGATGCTTTGTCGAGCTCCGCTTCCTTGATTTTGTAGAGCAGCGCCTTGTAACTGACGCCGAGGATCTCGGCCGCTTCGCGGCGATTCCACCGGGTCTGCTGCAACGTGCGGTAAATGAGCTCGCGTTCGGCTTCGCGCGCGGCATGGCGCGCAATGTCTTTCAACGATCCTGCCAGGGCCGCCGGTGCAGCCGGCACGGGCGGCGGAGGGGCCGCCACCGGGGCCGGCGCGGAAGGCTCTGCCGCCACACGCGACTGCAGGGCCGGAATCGGGCCGTGCGAGGGGTGGCGTCCCGCAATGGCGTCGGTGAGCTCGCGGCGGATGGATTCGTCCGTGCCGAGGACCACGGCCCGCTTCAGCAGGTTCTCGAGCTCCCGCACGTTGCCGGGCCAGTCGTACACCGCGAAGAGCCGCACCGTCTCGGGCGAGAGCGACACCAGGGCCTTGTTGTAGTGCTCCGCGTACTGCCGCAGGAACCGGTCGGTGAGTACCGGAATCTCGTCCCGCCGCTGGCGCAGCGGCGGCAGCGTGATGCACACGACATTCAGCCGGAAGAACAGGTCCTCGCGGAACTGGCCGTCGGCCACCGCCCGCTCCAGATCCCGGTTGGTCGCGGCGACGATACGAACATCGACGTGGACGTCTTCGCGTCCGCCCAGGCGCGCGAACTCGCCGTCCTGGACCACCTGCAGCAGCTTGGACTGCAGCGGCGGATGCATCTCGCTGATCTCGTCCAGGAACATCGTGCCTTCGTGCGCGAACTCGAACTTTCCCGGCTTCTGCTGGATCGCGCCCGTGAAGGCCCCGCGCTCGAAGCCGAACAGCTCCGATTCGAGGAGCTCCGATGGGAGCGCCGCGCAGTTGACCTTGACGAACATGCGCAACCGGCGCGGCGAGCTCGCATGGATGGCGCGCGCCACCAGCTCCTTGCCCGTGCCGCTTTCGCCGCGGATGAGCACCGTCACGTCCGTATCGGCCACGCGATCGATCAGCCCGTGCACCTCGCGCATCTGGTCGCTCGTCCCGAGGAGCTCGCCGACCACGCGAACAGGCCGTGCCGGGCGCCGATCCGCCAGCGCGGGCATCTCCGCGTCCCGGCCAGCGGGCATGTCGCGTTCGATCATAGGAAACCCCAGGACAGGCGGAGAGGCACGGACGTCACGCGCTACGGTTCAGCAAGGGGAATGCCATAAGGGAAAATGTTTCGCGTTCTTTGGAAACTGCCCGGCTTTCTGGCACACAGGCGGGTCGTGACCTTCAACCTGCGGGGTGATTATGGAACACAGATACCCAAGTGTGGCAGGAATCGCGAGGATCGCCGGCGTTGGGCGTGAGATGAACGCGACGGACCTCCGTCGCGTTCCGAGCGCGCGGATCAGTCCCGGCTGATGCCGCACTCCTTGATTTTGTTCAGGAGGGTCTTGTAGCTCACGCCCAGGATCTGCGCCGCTTTCCGGCGATTCCAGTGGACCTGGCCCAGCGTCTGCTCGATGGCGGCCCGTTCCGCCTTCATGGACGCCGCTTTGGCGACGGCGGCCAGCGATCCGCCCCCCTCCTCGGCGGGCTCGGCCTCCTCGACGGCGTCGGCCTCGGAGCCCGGCGTCGGGAATCCGCCGGCGAGGGAGGCCCCGGCCCCCACGGGCACCCCCACGGCCGCCGCGACCGCCACCGGGGCGAGGGCCGCCACCTGCAGTGCCGCCGTCCTCTGCATATTGCGCTGGATTTCGCGCACGACGAGGTGTTCGTCCTGGAGGATGACCACCCGCTTGATCATGTTCTCGAGCTCCCGGATGTTGCCCGGCCAGTCGTAATGGAGGAACATCTGACGAAGCTCGTCGGAGATGGGCCGCAGGGGGCGGTTGTACTTGCGCGAGTAGCGGGCGACGAAGAAGTCGGTCAGCGTGGGGACTTCGTCCGGGCGCTCCCGGAGCGACGGCACGGTCAGCTCGATCACCTTCAGGCGGTAGTAGAGATCCTCGCGGAAGTCGCCGCTCAGCATCATCTTCTCGAGATCGCGGTTGGTCGCCGCCACGATCCGCACATCCACCTGGATGCGCTTGTTGCTCCCGAGCTTGGTGAACTCCGCATCCTGCAGGACGTGCAGCAGCTTGGCCTGCAGCGCCGGCTTCATCTCGCCGATTTCGTCCAGCATCAGCGTGCCGGTGTCGGCCTGCTCGAACTTGCCGAT
>JANPJN010000284.1:0-4931 GCA_031425515.1 Acidobacteriota bacterium
CAGTCTCGCAGCTTCACCTATGTCGGGGACGTGGTGCGGGCCGTGGTAGCCTTGATCCAGGAACCCCGCGCCGTCGGCCAGGTCTTCAATATCGGGAACAGTGGAGAGATCACCATGACGGATCTCGCCGTGAAGATCAAAGCAATGACCGGCAGCGCCTCGGAGATCGTGACGATCCCGTACGACCAGGCCTACGAGGCCGGTTTCGAAGACATGCCGCGCCGGGTGCCCGACATTTCTCGCATCAAGGCGCTGGTCGGGTACGAGCCCGCCGTGCAGCTCGACGAAACGCTGCGCCGCGTGATCGAGCATTTCCGCCAGCAGTGACGGTCTGAATGTCCCAGCCCCTCAAGATCAAGGCCCGGGCGCGGAAGAGCGCGGAGAACTTCCTGCACCGGCAGGCGAAGCCCATCAAGCGCCTACTGCTGGCCACCGGGCGCGACCGCGCGCCGTCGATGCCGGAAATCGTGCAGATCGAGAGCACGAATCTCTGCAATGCCAAGTGCGTGTTCTGCCCACGAGACGACATGCACCGCAAGCAGGGGATCATGTCGTTCGAGCTGTTCACGAAGATCGTGGACGAGTGCGTCGAGCTCGGCATCACCCACGTGCGGATGCACAACTACGGCGAAGCGCTGATGGACCGGCGCCTGGTCGAGAAGGTGCGGTACGCCAAGGAGAAGGGCATCCAGGAAGTCGGGATGATCAGCAACGGGTCGCTCATCACCGAGGTCGTGGCGCGGGGGATGATCGAGGCGGGCCTCGATGCCATCAATATCAGCGTGGACGCCTCCGGCAAAGAGGTGTTCGAAGCGACCCGGATCGGGCTGAAGTACGACAAGGTCATCTCGAATGTCGAGCGGCTCGTCCGGCTGCGCACGGAGAGCGGCAAGCGGCGCCCGAAGCTGATCCTGTCGTTCGTTCGTCAGAACAACTCGGCCGACGAGCAGGCGTTCATCGAGCACTGGCGCGGGATCGCCGACAAGGTGCACGTGACCGACCTGCACAACTGGGCCGGCACACTCAACACGGAGTCCGACGTCAACTATCCGTGTTATCGCCCGTGGCTCACGTTCACCGTGCTCTGGGACGGACGCGTGTCGCTCTGCTGCGCCGACTTCGACGGCAAGATCATCCTCGGCGACCTCTCGACGTCGAGCATCAGTGAGGTGTGGAACGCGGCGCCGTACCGCGACGCCCGGCGGCAGCATCTCGAAAGCGGGGGGCCCGACATCTGCCGGTCGTGCGACCTGCCGCGCAAGGACTCGCCGCTCTGGATCACCAAGCTCGCCTGACCGAAAGGACCGCGAACTCATGACGACCTGTTTTCGCCGCCTCATCGCTGTCGCGCTTCTCGCCGGTGGGGGCTTCGCCGTCCCGGCGTCCGCCGGAGACCTGAAGCTGACGCTCGGCAACGGCCGCGCGACGCTCATCGCCCAGGACGTGCCGCTGCGCCAGATCCTCGCCGAGTGGGCACGTCTCGGCCAGACGACGATCGTGAACGGCGACAAGCTCACGGGCCCTCCGCTCACGCTCCAGCTCATCGATCGGCCGGAGCGGGAAGTCCTCGAAGTGCTCCTGCGCTCGGCCAGCGGCTACATCGCGGCCCAGCGTCCCGTCACGATCGCCAATGCGTCGGTCTTCGACCGCGTGATGATCCTGCCGACGAGCCGAGGGCCCGTGGGCGTGGCGGCCGCAGCACCGCCGACGTTCAACCGTCCGACCATGCCCCCGCAGATGCCGGTCGCCCCGCCGATGATGGACGACGACGAGCCGTTGGAGCCGGGCGTGCCGCAGGGAGGGCAGCCGGTCGTGATGCAGCCCGGTCCGCCGTTCCCCGCGATGCCCGTCCCGCAGCCACAGCCGGCGGGACAGCAGCCCGTGCTGACGTCGCCGCGCCCCGGCATGCTGCCCACGCCTCCGGGCAACCAGCCGATGCCATACGGCACACAGCCGCCAGGCGTCCGGCCGCCCGGCAGCCCGCCTGACGATCCCGATCGCTAGGGCCGCGGAGTCAGGGCGTGAGATCGGCGGAGGGACGCCGGACGTGGCGCTCCTGCACGGCGAGTCGTCTGTTCATTACGGTAGAATCAGGCCGACCATGACCGCCAGCCCACCGGTGGTGCGTACGGGTGAATACGCCGCCCGCGGCGATTACCATCGCACCCCCGATCCCGACTGGGAGTACTACCCCACCTACATCGCCAAGCTGGAAGCCGTGCGGCGGTGGCTCGCGGACGTCCGGCCTGGCGAGCGCGTGCTCGATGCCGGGTGCGGCGAGGGCGTCCTGGTCGATGAGTATGCGGGGCGGATCGCGATCGAGGGGATCGACGCCAACTACTCGTCCGAACGCGTCCGCAACGGGTCGGTGACGGCGCTGCCGTACGCGGACGGGACGTTCGCGCGTGCGATGTGCCTCGACGTGCTCGAGCATCTGGCGTTCGAAGAGCAGCCGCGGGCGCTCGCCGAGCTCTGTCGGGTGCTGCGCCCTGGCGGGCCGCTGCTGGTCTCGATCCCGAATCTGGCGCACCTGCAGTCGCGCGTGCACTTCGCCATCCAGGGACGGCTGATCAGGACCGCGTCCGAATACAAGCACCCGGGGGACCGACCTGCCGGCGAGTACATCGCGCTGGCCCATGCGGCGGGGTTCGACCTGGTGGCGCGCAGTGGCATCTTCCCCACCGTGCCCGTCCTGACACGTCTCATCCGGAAGCATCCCCGCGCGCTGCTGCCGCTCCATCGCCTCCTGACGAAGCTGATCCCCGTGCCCGGGTGGTGCTTCCTCAATCTCCTGACGTTCCGGAAACGCTGAGACGTTGCGTCAGAAGCTTCGCGAGCTCTCGACGAACCTGGCGATCTACGGCGCGGGCGACGTCGCCATCCAGGCCGTCAACTTCCTCCTGCTCCGCTTCTACGTCGAGTACCTGACGCCCGGCGACTACGGCATCCTGGCGCTGCTCGCCAGCATCGAGGCGCCCGTCAAGCTGTTCTTCCGCTGGGGCGTGGACGGCGCCTTCATGCGCTACTGGTTCGACTGCAAAGACGAGGCGGAGCGCCAGCGCCTCGCGAGCACGCTCTTCTTCTTTCTCCTGGGGCTGAACGGCGTGCTGCTCGTCGCATCGCTCGCCGTCGCTCCGCTCGTGTCCGGACGGCTGCTCCAGGCGTCGGGCTATGCGCTGGCGCTGCAGCTCGTTCTTCTGAACACATTTGCCATCGGCTTCACGTTCATCCCGTTCCACGTGCTCCGCATGGAGAAGCGGGCGCGCGAGTTCAGCGCGCTGACCTTCGCCCGCTCGCTCGCGACGCTGCTCCTGCGCATTCTCCTGGTGATGGGCATGGGCATGGGCGTGATGGGCGTGGTCGTCGCCGATCTTCTGGTGACGGCCGTGCTGATGATCGTGCTGCTGAAATGGTTCGCGCCGCTCATCCGTCCCGTCTTCTCGAAATCCCTGCTGCGGCAATCATTGGCGTTCGGCCTTCCCCGCGTGCCGCACGGCGCCGCGCTCCAGGTGATGGCGGTCGGCGACCGCTTCGTGATGTCCCGCTACCTGTCGATTCAGGACGTCGGCTTCTATTCGATGGGCGTGAGCTTTGGACTGATCCAGAAAATCGCGCTCGGTGCGTTCGAGTATGCGTGGGCGCCGTTCTATTACGCCACCGCCCGCGAGCCGGGCGCCCCCCGCGTGTTCGCGGCGGTCACGACGTACGGCGTCGCAGCGCTCGCGCTCATGACCGCCGGGCTCTCCGCGATTGCACGCGACCTGCTGGACGTCGTCACACGAGGGCAGTACGTCGATTCCGCGGGGGTCGTGGTCTGGACTGCCGTCGGCGTGTTCTTCTACGGGGTGTACCTGCTGACTTCCATCGGTCTGAACATCACGAGCCGGACGACGTACTACCCCGTGAGCACGGCCATTGGAGCCGCGTCGAACATCGGCCTCTGTGTCGCGCTCATCCCGCGGTACGGCATCATCGGGGCTGCCTGGGCCAATGCCGCGGCATACGCCGTCCAGGCAACGATCGCGTTCGCGCTGTCGCAGCGGTTCTATCCCGTCCGCTACGAAACCGGCCGCCTCCTCCGGGCCGTCGTCGCGGCGGCCCTTGCCTTTGCGGCGGCCGCGGCACTTCCCTGGTTTCCCGCGTGGGCCGGGGTACTTCTTCGCGGCACGACCGTCGTGGTAGTCATGGGAGGACTGCTCCTGCTGACACGATTCTTCAATGCCGACGAGCTGCGCGCCCTGAATGCGCTGCGCCTGCGCAGACGTCCGGCGACACCGGCGCCGGCGCCAGCCGACACGACGGAACTCGCCGGCGAGATCGTGGCGGTCGATCTGGACGTTGATTCGGGCGGGGATCCGAACGTCGATCTGGACGGGGGCGCGGGCCCTCCGCGCAGGAGCGGCCGCTGATGGACGCAACGCGAGACCACTCCAGCCGACGGCTCGCGGGTGGCCTGGCGCTGGGCCTTGGCGCTATCGCCTTCGGAGCGCTGGCGCTTCGCCTGCTCGGCCTCCAGTACGGCCTGCCCGAGGTCTACAACCCGGACGAGGTCGCGATCATGGCCAGAACGCTGGCGTTCGCGAAGGGGTCGCTCAATCCTCACAACTTCCTGTACCCGACCTTCTATTTCTACGTGCTCTTCGCATGGGTCGGGGTCTATCTGGGCTTCGTCTATCTTTCCGGCGGCGCGCCCACGATCGCCGCCCTCCAGCGGCTCTACTTCACGAGCCCCACCGGCATTTACACGGCCGGCCGCGCACTCGGCGCCGTCGCCGGGGCCGCTACTCCTCTGGTCCTGTACCGGCTCGCCGAACGCCTCGCGGATCGACGAACGGGCGTGGCCGCCGCGGTGTTCCTCGCGACGACACCGCTCGCGGTGCTGGACGCGCACTACGTCAAGCACGACGTCTTTGCCACACTGCTCGTCGTCT
>JANPJN010000285.1:0-2874 GCA_031425515.1 Acidobacteriota bacterium
GGCCCGAACGGCGCCGGCAAGAGCACGATGCTCAAGGCGCTGCTCGGCTTCATCAAGCCGGAGTCGGGACGGATGACGGTCCTCGGGCTCGACGTCGCGAAGCACCCGCTCGAAATTCGCGCCCGCCTCGGCTACATGCCAGAGAGCGACTCGCACATTCCCGGCATGAATGCCGTGTCCTTCGTCGCCTACTGCGGCCAGCTCGCCGGGCTGCCTGCCGTCGACGCCATGCAGCGTGCGCACGAGGTCCTCTACTATGTCGGCCTTGGCGAGGCCCGCTACCGGAACGTCGAGACCTACTCGACCGGCATGAAGCAGCGCATCAAGCTCGCGCAGGCGCTCGTGCACGACCCCGATCTGCTGTTCCTCGACGAGCCGACCAACGGCATGGACCCGAAGGGGCGCGACGAGATGCTCGAGCTCATTCGCGACCTCGGCCACAACAAGCGGGTGAATCTGATCCTCTCCTCCCATCTGCTCCCCGACGTGGAATTCACGTGCGACGACGTGATTGTGATGGACAAGGGGCAGGTCGTCGCCCAGGGGCCGATTGCCGATCTGAAGGGGCCGGGGGGACGCGTGTTCGAACTGCGGATCAAGGGTGATCTGCCGGGGTTCCTCGACGTGCTGCGCGGGTCGGGCATGGAGGCGACCTCGACCGACGAGGACGTCATGCGCGTCTTCGTGCCGGCCGCCGCGTCCCAGAAGGATCTCTTCGCGCTCGCCGCCGCGCACGGCGTGCAGGTCCGGCACCTCCGCCCGAGCGTGCCGACGCTCGAAGACGTCTTCGCCAAGGCCGTAGGGCAGGAGTAGCCGGTGCCTATCCACGATCAGAGTTACCGGCGATACGGCGGCCGCCGGGCGATGCCCGGGCAGGCCTGGCTCGTCATCGCGCGCGCGGGGATGATGACGATGCTGCGCAAGCGGCCGTTCATGGGGCTCCTCATCGCCTCCTGGGGGCAGTTCGTCGTCGGCGCCGTGGCGATCTACGTGACCGTGAACTACCCGCAGGTCGCGATGTTCGCCGCGACCGCCGAGAGCTTCCGCGGCTTCCTCGAGCGGCAGGACTTCTTCGTCTTCATCATCACGATCTACGTCGGCGCCGGGCTCATCGCGAACGATCGGCGCGCCAACGCGCTGCAGATCTACCTGGCGAAGCCGCTGATGCGCACGGAATACATCGCCGGCAAGGCGGCCGTGCTGTTTGCGTTCGTGCTGTTCGTCACGCTCGTCCCGGCGCTGCTGCTGCTCGTGCTGCAGGTGCTCTTCGCGGGCAGCTTCGAGTTCGTCCGCAAGAACCTGTTCCTGTTCCCGGCCATTACGATTGCCGCGCTGCTCCAGGCGCTGCTCGCCACGTTCACGATGCTGGCGTTGTCGTCGCTCTCGAAGAGCAGCCGCTATGTCGGGATCCTGTATGCCGGGATCATCTTCTTCAGCGCCGCCATCTATCAGGCGCTGCTCGCCATCACCGGGAGCACGCGGCTCTCGTGGATCTCGGTCAGCGCGAATCTGATGCAGGTGGTGGATGTCATCTTCCGGTTGAAGCCGCGGTACGCGACGCCGTGGCCCGTGTCGCTCATCGTGATTCTCGGCCTGATCGCGCTGGCCATTTCGGTGCTGGAGCGGCGCGTGCGCGGGGTGGAGGTGGTCACGTGAGCGAGCCAGTGACAGGCACGCCGGTCGTGACGGCCGAGCACGTGTCGAAGTGGTACGGGCAGGTCATCGGCCTGAACGACGTGACGGCGAGCGTGCCTCCCGGCATCACCGGGCTGCTCGGGCCCAACGGGGCCGGCAAGTCCACGTTCATGAAGCTGATTACCGGCCAGCTCAAACCGAGCAAGGGGTCGGTCAAGGTGCTGGGGGAGCCCATCTGGGGCAACCCGCACCTCTACTTCCAGATCGGCTTCTGCCCCGAGCAGGACGCGTTCTACGAGCGCATGACCGGCCTCGAGTGGGTCACGGCGCTCGTGCGCCTGAACGGCCTCAGCGAGAAGGCGGCCGACGAAGCGGCGCGGCGTGCGCTCACCTCGGTTGACCTCATGGAGGCGGCCGACAAGAAGATCGGCGCCTACAGCAAGGGCATGCGCCAGCGCGTCAAGCTCGCCCAGGCCATCGTCCACGACCCGGCGCTGCTCATTCTCGACGAGCCGCTGTCGGGGATGGACCCGCTGGCCAGGCGGCGGACGATCCGGCTGATTCGCGACTGGGCGCGCGACGGCAAGAGCATCATCGTCTCGAGCCACATCCTGCACGAGATCGAGTCGATGACGGCCAACATCCTGCTCATCAACAACGGGCGGATCCTGGCCGAAGGGGATGTGCACCATATCCGCGACCTCATCGACGAGCACCCGCACACCGTGTATGTGCGGGCGGAGAATCCGCGCGGGCTGGCCCGCGAGTTTCTCGACCATGCCGACGTGCGCAGCCTGAAATTCGAAGAGGGGGCCGTCGTCGTGGAAACGGGGAAGCCTGACGCGTTCTACGCGCGCCTCACCACTCTTGCGGCCAGCGGGGAGTACGGGGCGATCGACGAAGTGACGTCGCCTGACGACAATCTCCAGGCCGTGTTCCAGTACCTCGTGAAGTGATGCCCATGGCTGAGCCGACCGCGCCGCCCCGTCCGATTCCCGCCGCCCCGGGGTTTCTCGCGGCCGGGCTCCGGATCTTCGACCTGTCGCTTGGCGAGATGCTGTGGTCCCGGCGCACGATCTTCATGGCGCTCGTCGTTGGCGCGCCGATTGTGATTGCCGCATTCCTGCGGGTGCTCGTCGGGCTCGGGGCGCCGATTCTGGACCAGACCCGGATGACCGGTCCGGCCATTTTCGGGCTGATGATCTGGGTCTTCTACCTGCGCTTCACGGTGCCGGTCCT
>JANPJN010000286.1:0-3909 GCA_031425515.1 Acidobacteriota bacterium
CCGCGCCGCCAGGCGCAGCTACGACGAGCACGAGCGGGTGCTGGCCCTGGATCCCTCCCGCGCCGACGCCGGCCTCATCGTCGGCACATACCGGTACGTGATCTCGACGCTGTCGCTCCCGATGCGCGCGCTCGCCTATGCGGTCGGCTTCGGCGGAGGCCGTGAGCGGGGTATCCAGTTGATCGAGGGAGCGGCCCGCCACGTCGGGGCCTCGACAGGGCCGAGAAATGACGCGCGCACCGAGGCGATGTTCGCGCTGATCCTCGTCTATAACCGCGAGCGGCGGTACGACGACGCGATGCGGGTGCTGCAGGAGCTGCGGGGGATGTATCCGCGCAATCGTCTGCTGATCCTGGAGGCGGGGTCCACCGCGCTTCGGGGCGGGCGCGCGCAGCAGGCGCATGAACTGTTGAGCGAAGGGCTGACCGTACTGGCGGCCGAGCGACGGTCGCAGATTCCCGGCGAAGAGGGGCTGTGGCGCTACAAGCGCGGCATGGCCCGGGTCGCGCTCGGCCGCGCCGACGCGGCGTCCGATCTTCAGCGGGCGGCCGCCGGGGATTCGCAGGCGTGGGTCGGGGGGCGCGCGCGTGTGGCGCTCGGCCGGCTGGCGCTCGCGCGCGGAGAGCGCGGGGCCGCCGGCACAATCGCGCGCGAAGCCCAGGAGCTCTGCCGACGCGGCAACGACCCCGAGTGCGTGGACGAGGCGCGGCGCCTCACAAGGAGCTCCGATGGCCGGTAAGGTCAAGACGTGGGTCTGGGTCGTGGCCGCGGTGGTGATCGTCGGCATCCTCGGCGTCATCGCGGCCGCCGGCGTGGGCATCTATTTCTTCTCCCGTCACGTCCAGACCAGGACCGTGTCGCCGGTTGTCGCGGCGCAGGACTTCAGTCAGATCAGCAGGCGGTTCGGCCAGCAGAAGCCGCTCATCGAACTGGATCAGCATGGCCTCTACCTTGGCTCGAACACCGACCGGCAGGCGCTTCCCGGCGCACCCCGCCCCGAAACACTTCGCGTCATGGCCTTCGACCCGGACGATGGCCGCGTCGTCCGGGTTGCTATCCCGTTCTGGCTGCTGAGGCTGAAGTTGAAGGGCAGTTCGATTGATTTCGCCGGCAACCGCGTCCAGCTCGAAGATCTCAAGCTGACCGTGGAGGATCTCGAGCGGTACGGATCCACGCTCGTCATCGACCACCTCGCCCCATCCGGCCAGCGAGTCGTCGTCTGGACCGAATAACCTCGTAGAACCCCGTAGAACCTGTCCTCTATCGATCCCACCTGCTGTCCACTGTCCGCGACGGACGAGCGACAGTCCGGCAATTCACTCCGTGTTTTCGCTGCGTTTACTGCCTCCAGGAGCGGCCTGCGTCTTGCGCTCGAGTGAGGTGGGCGGTGCGGTCATCGCCGGACGGAGGACGAACATGCAGCGTTTTATTCTCGTGCCCATGCTTGGTCTCGCGGCGCTCGCCGCGTCGGCGCCTGCGCGCGCGCAATCGGACTGGCTCGGCCGGGCGCCGGTTGCCTACGCCGAGCAGCGCAGCTCGTACTACGACGCGCGGCAGGCGGCGTACGACAACGGCTACCGGGAGGGTCTCAAGGAAGGGCAGAAGGACGGCCGCCGGAACGAGACGTTCCGGTACCAGGACGAGAAGACCTGGCAGCGTGCGGACAAGGGCTACCACCGCGAGTTTGGTGATCTGAATCGCTACCGCCAGTCCTTCCGCAGCGGGTACGCGGACGGCTACAGCACGGCGTATCAGCGCGGTGGGGGAGTTTACGACCGGTCCCGCGGCGCGAATGGTGATGGGCGCTACGGCGATTCGCGCGACGGCCGCTACGGCGATTCTCGCGGCGGGTATGGCGATCCGCGTGTCGGGAATGGCAATGGGCGGTATCCCGGCAGTCCGCAGGGGTATCCGAACGGCGCGCGCGGCTACGGTGGCGTGGCGTTCCAGAACGGTGCGGACGACGGGTTCGAGAAGGGGCAGGAGGATGCGCGGAAGGGGCGATCCTTCGACCCGCTGCGGCACGCCTGGTATCGCGCCGGGGACCGGCGGTACGAGAGCCGATCGGGATCGCGTGACGAGTACCGGGATATCTACCGGCGCGGATTTCAGGAAGGCTACGACCGGGGATACAGGGAAGGGCGCTACCGCTAGGTTGCTGGGGTGACCGCACGCATGATCCCGTGCAGGCGCTGCACTCCTTCCGTCAGCGCTGCAGGGCCTGGCTGCAGGATGTAGGGGGACTTGATTTCGTAGATGTGCCCGTTCTTCACGGCCGGGATCTGGTCCCATCCCGGTCGCGCAGCGATCTTCGCCGCCCGCACGGGTTTGCCGCACCATGAGGCCACGATGATCTCCGGAGCGGCGGCCATGACCTGCTCGCTCGAGACGATGCGATCCTTGCCGAGTTTCGCGTGGCGGATCCCCGGGAACACCGGCTCGCCGCCCGCGATCTCGACGAGCTCCTCGACCCACTGGATGCCGCTGATCAGCGGTTCGTCCCACTCCTCGAAGTACACCCGTCGTCTTGCCGGCAACCGCGCGGCCGCCTCGCGGATGTCGTTCAGGCCGTCTTCCAGGCGCGCCGCCAGGGCCTCCGCCTTCTGCGGGACACCGACGATGCCACCGAGGATGCGAATCATCTGAAGAATCTCGCCGACGCTTCGCTGGTTGAAGGTGAACACGGGGAATCCGCGCTTGACGAGCTCCGTCGTGATATCGGCCTGCAGGTCGGAAAACGCCAGAATGAGATCGGGGTTCAGTGCTTCGATCTTGTCGAAGCGTGCGTGCAGGAACGACGACACCCTGGGCTTCTGCCGAGCCTCGGGCGGGCGAACCGTGTAGCCGCTGACGCCTGCGACCCGGTCGCCTTCGCCCAGCAGGTACAGGGTTTCGGTGGTTTCTTCCGTGAGGCAGACGATGCGGCGCGGATACATGGCGGGGTGACCCAGGCGTCAGGAGGCCGGGAGGAGCAGATCGGCGAACACGAACCCGTCGCGGTGCACGACCTCTCCCACGGAGACGTCAATCGGTCGGTTGAACATCGGGCCGGCGCACGCGAAGGAGTGGAACTCGCCATTCTCCCCGCACGCATCGACAGCGTCCGGCAGCGCGTCGAGGAGGGCGCTGTCGAACGCGCGGCCCGCAAACGAGGCGTCCAGCTTTCGTGGATCCACGCACGTGAGCCGGGCCTCGAGGCCGCCGTCGATCATCTCCCGCGCCAGCTCGATGGTCGACTTCGTTTTCCAGAGGGGAAACAGCGGTGCGAGACCGGTTCCGAGCAGGCGCTCTTCCCGGTAGCGGCGGACGTCCTCGAGGAACAAATCGCCGAACGCCACGTGGGTGAAGCCGTCTCCGACGGCCCGGCGAACCGCGATTGTCATGCGCTGTTCGTAGTCGGCGTTCGAGCACGGCCAGCAGAGCGGCACCACATGGAGGGGCAGCCCCACAGCCTCCACTTGTGCCTCCAGCAACTCGCGTCGAACCGCGTGCATCGCGACGCGGTCGAACGCCTCATTCGTGGTCGTCAGCAGCCCTCCAACCGCGTCGCCGTGCCGCTGACGCAGCACGTGGAGCATCCACGCGGAGTCCTTGCCGGTTGACCAGGAGACGAGGATCTTCATGGATCTTCCAGGCAGTCGCGCGCTAGGCCAGCCGGAGAAATCTCTTCATCCGGGCGATGAGCGTCGCGGGGGCGGCGGCCGCCGCGGATCCGTGCGATGCGGCGCGCATCGCATCCAGTTCGGCGCGACGGACGGCCGCCGCGGTCCCGATCCGCTCGATGGCATCCGGGTGCGTTATGGCCAGGCTCCGGAAAAGATTGACGTCGATCTCGAGCACGCGAGTATCTCCACGCGCCACGACCGTCGAGGTGCGGGGCTCGCCGGTCAGCAGCGACATCTCGCCGAA
>JANPJN010000287.1:0-1949 GCA_031425515.1 Acidobacteriota bacterium
GGACCGCCGGCCGGCCCGAGCCCGAGGTGCCACTTGCCGACGACGCCGGTCGCGTAGCCGGCTCGCTTCAGCAGGGAGGCGAGCGTCGTGCGCGCGGGATCGATCACGAGCGCGGCGTTCCCTGGAAGGACGCCGGTGCCCGGCTTCCGCCACGCATACTGCCCGGTCAGCAGCGCGTAGCGCGACGGCGTGCAGGTCGCGGCCGCCGCGTGCGCGTCGGTGAAGCGCAGCCCGTCGCGGGCGATGCGGTCGATGTTCGGGGTCTGGAGCGCGGTCGCGCCGTACGCCGAGACGTCCCCGTAGCCGAGATCGTCGGCGTAGATGAGGACGATGTTCGGGTGGGGCGCCGCGCTGGGGGTCGAGAGGCCGACGCCAGGGCCTGAGGCGGCGACGAGCAGGGCCGCGACGAGCAATGCAGACAGAAGAATTCGGCGCATCGGTGTGGGAGTGGCGTCCAGTTCGCCGTTGTCGTGCCCACCCTAACACGGGAGCGCCGCGTGGGATATCGTTGGAGCCGCGTGCCGGATCACCAGACCGTACGGGACAGGGCGCTCCCCGAGCGCCTCGACCTCCTGTATCACGACTACAACCGGATCGACGCGGTGAGCGATCCCGTCCATCGGGTGCGGCCCTTCACCGAGCCGGCCGATCGCGAGATCGCCGGCTTCTGTGCCGGGGCGCTTGCGTTCGGACGCGTGGCCAGCGTGCTCAACTCCATCGACGCGCTGTTTGCCGTGATGGGCCCGCGCCCTGCCGAGTTCGTGCGGCGGTTCGATCCGTCGGCGCCCTCGCCCGTCATGCGGGCGATCGTGCACCGCTGGATCCGCGGCGACGACCTGGTGGCGCTGCTGTGGATCCTCCGGCAGATGCTCGAGCAGTCCGGCTCGATCGAAGGCTTCTTTCTCGAGGGGTACGATTCTGCCCACGAGGACATCGGGCCCGCGCTCGACAGCTTCTCGAGACGCGCGCTGGCGCTCGACGTGCGGCGGGCGTACGGCCGCATGCCACGGCGTCCCGGGGTCTGCTATTTTTTTCCGCGGCCGTCGGCCGGCAGCGCCTGTAAGCGGCTGAATCTCTTCCTGCGGTGGATGATCCGCACAGACGAAGTGGACCTCGGGGTCTGGACGCGTGTGCCCCCCTCGAAGCTGATCGTGCCGCTGGATACGCATGTGATCCGGCTCGGACGCTGCCTGTGGCTCACGCGCTACGTCAGCCCGGGATGGAAGATGGCGGCCGACGTCACGGCGTCGCTCCGGCGGCTGGATCCGGACGATCCCGTCCGGTTCGACTTTTCGCTCTGCCACGTGGGAATGATGAATGCCTGCGGCTTCGGGCGGAAGCAGGGGGACTCGCAATGCCCGCTGAAGGGGCTGTGCCGGCCGGGCGGCACGCGGCCGCGCCGGTGACGGCGGGAACACCCAGGAAAACAATGACAGCCATAAAAGCCGCCCTCGCCCTCGCGCTGGCGATTGCCTCCGCCGCCGGAGGCTACCTCGTCGGCCGCCGGGCCGGCGCCGCGCACGAGGTGATCTTCGCTCGTCCCGCTGAAGCGCGCGGCGCGGCGTTCGTGCGCCGGGAGCCCTGCGCGGACCGCACGTGCGAAACGCTGTGGCTCGGGACCTCGCGCGAGGACGCCGTGAAGGTCGGGTCCCTCGATCTGTCCGCGGAGCGCTGCGAAGAGATCGCCTGGGCGAAGGACGGGCTGCGGGTCGGCTTCCTCATCAACGGCTACAAGCTGCGCATCTTCGACGGCTACACGAAAAAGCCGATCCGGGACGTCGATCTGCTCGAGCCGGACGCCGTGGGCGCCTCCCGCTTCGTGCGCGGCGTGACGTTCTCGGACAACGGCGCCGCGGTCACGTTCGACGACTGCCCGCGCGGCCGATCGGGCTGCAGGTCCGGCCTCGCGGCGGTGCGGTAGCGACGACCTCAGGCCTCCTGATGCGGGT
>JANPJN010000288.1:0-5117 GCA_031425515.1 Acidobacteriota bacterium
GCCGCTCCAGGCAAGCCGAAGATGTTCGCGTACAGGTCGCATGTCTGCACCACCGCTATCCGTTCGCGCCGGCACCACCGGGCAAACGACAGCATCTGCATGAATGTGGCGGGCCGCGCCAGCCCGCGAATGGGAAACTCCACGACGGACGCCGCCCGTTCGCGCACGCGCGGGAGCCAGGCGCCCTCGCGTCGGAAACAGGCCACGTGGACCGTGAACTGGGCCGGGTCCAGCCGGCGTATGAGCTCCGTCATCTGCCGCTCCGTGCCCCCGGGCTCGAACGCCGTGATGAACACGGCAACGGGGGTCGGCGGATAGAGCTTCACACCCTCAATCTCAGCAAGGGCAATGCCACCTCGAGAATTCCCGATCTGGGTAAAACAGGCGCTACCTGGCGTGTCCGTCACCAGGTTGCCGTGGCTCGGCACCCGACTCGTGTGTAGTGGACGGGACAAAAGGGCGTCGGAACCGACTAGGCCGGCTGGCTGGCGGATACGGCGGCCGGCGCGTCCAGATACTGGCGGTGCCAGAGCTCGAAGACCATCAGCTGCCACAGCCGCAGGGTATGGTCGCGGCGTCCGGACAGGTGTTCGTCCACCAGCCGATCCACGAACCGGGGCTCGAAGTAGCCCCGCTGCCGTGTCAGGGGCGACCGCAGGACGTCTGAAAACACATCGGTCAGCCCGCCGCGGAACCAGGCCCCGAGCGGAACGCCGAAGCCCTGCTTTTTCCGGTCGAGGATGCCGGCCGGCAAGAGCGTCCGCGCGGCTTCCTTCAGGATGTGCTTGCGCCGGCCGTTCAGAATCTTCAGGTCCGATGGCAGCGTCGCGGCAAAGTCGATGACGCGGTTGTCGAGCAGCGGCACGCGCGACTCGATCGAGTGCGCCATGCTCATGCGATCCACCTTCGTGAGCACATCTTCGGGCAGGTAGGTCTCGAAATCCAGCCGCATCATCCGGCTGTGCGCCGGGAGCGACGCGAACCGGGCGAGCTGCGCCTCGAGCGCCCGCTCCACATTCCAGCCCGCGAGCGTCGCCCGGACCTCCGGCGCGTAGAGCGCCTGCTTCTCGTCCGGCTGGAAGAACGACAGCGAATCCAGGTAGCGGCCGTCGTCATTGCGGGAGACGTGCCGCAGGAAATTCTTGCCCCGGACGCCGTGTGGAAGAACCGGCCAGACGGCTCCCGCGATTTGCCGGGCCCCCGGCAGAGTCAACCGGTCGAATTGCGCGACACGGGGATGCGGCAGGTACCGGTCGTACCCGCCGAAGAGCTCATCGCCTCCATCGCCAGACAGCACGACCGTGACGTGGCGGCTCGCGACCTCCGAGACGTACCACGTCGGAATCGCCGACGAGTCGGCGAACGGTTCGTCGAAGTGCGCGATCAGACGATCGAGGATCGAGAGCCCGTCGGGACGTACGACGAACTCGTGATGCTCGGTCCCGAAGTGCTGCGCCACCGTCCGCGCATGCTCCAGCTCGTCGAACTCCGGCTCGTCGAACCCGATCGAAAACGTCTTTACCGGCTGCGAGGACGCTTCCGACATGAGCCCGACGACGAGGCTGGAGTCCACGCCTCCCGAGAGGAAGGCGCCCAGCGGGACGTCGCTGATCATGTGCGATCGCACCGCGTCCGCCAGAACATCCCGCAACGCCGTCGCGGCGGCCTCCGGCGTCCCTTCGTAGGGCTCGGTCGCTGAAATCTCCCAGTATCGGACGATCTCCGCGCGCCCCTCGCGCCACCGCAGGAGATGGCCCGGCGGCAACTTCCGGACCCCCTTGAAGAGGGCGCGGTCGCGCGGGGCGTAGAGATACGACAGGTAATGGTCCAGCGCCTCGAAGTCGATCTCGCGATCGACGGCGCCGGCCGCCATGAGGGATTTGATCTCCGACGCGAAATACAGCCGCCCGTCGCGCTCGGTGTAGTGCAACGGCTTGATGCCGGCCCGGTCGCGCGCGAGCACCAGCGTGCGCTTCGGGCGATCCCAGATCGCGATCCCGAACATCCCGCGCAGCCGGCCGAAGGCGCCCTCGCCCCACTGCTCGTACGCGTGCACGATCACTTCGGTGTCGCTGGCCGTATAGAAGCGGTGGCCGGCCGCCTGCAACTCGGTCCGCAGCTCGCGGTAGTTGTAGATCTCGCCATTGAAGACGATCCACACCGTTCGGTCTTCGTTGTGAATGGGCTGGTGGCCGGTGGAGAGATCGATGATGCTCAGTCGCCGCATCCCGAGCCCCACGCCGGCCTCCGCATGGAGGCCTTCGTCGTCGGGGCCCCGATGCCGGATCACCTCGCACATGCCGTGCACGAGCCGCAGCGACGCCTCCTGGGGCGGCGCCGCCGACCCCGAGCGTTCGCCCTCCGCAAAACCTGCTATTCCACACATGATGGCGTCATCTCTGCGTTGCTGAATTATGCACGGCCCGCGCCAGCGGGTGCCGGCCCCGGGCCCGGGACGATGAAGGGGGAGAAGCCGGCGTTCAGGGGCATCACGGCGACTCGTCCCGTCGTGAGAACCGAAGCCGTCCCCCACGGCGCGGGCGGCGCCGCGTTTGAAAGCGTCTCCGGCGTCCGTTCAACTGCGGAGAGGACCAACGCATCCCCGGCGCCCCAGGACAGTCGGAAGGCCGCTGCGTGCCAGTGCGGCCCGGGGGACACCGTGACCGCGACCCTCTCGATCGCCAGCGGCCCGGCGAGGCCGTTCAGCGCGATGCACGTGGCGACGGTATCCGGCGTCGTCAGGGTCGCGCGGTCCCGCAGCGCCGTGGTGGTCAGCTCCAGGCCGTAGGCCGGTGCGTAGCCGTCGAGCCCGGCGGCCTCCTCGTGCGTCAACGCGGTGAGCCTCGCGCTGGACGCCATGGCGACCGTCGTCCCGTCACGATGACGGAACCTGGAGTGGCCGTCCGGCTCGAGCTGCCAGTCGGGGTGCACGTGCCACAGGATGTCGGCCTCCACGCGCGCGCCGTCCGGTCCGAGCAGGTGATCGAGCACGACCCACCCGAGGCCGTGGAGCGCGAACACGCCGCGGACATGCGACGTGGGGTGGTAGCCATGATGGACTCCCTCGACATAGTCGAAGCGCCGCTCCGTGTGCCAGACCAGGCAGGTGGCATCGGCGCGGGAGGCCCAGTGAAACGGCCCGCGCGGCTCGGACTGCGAGCGGCCGCCAACGACGATGGTGTTGTGCAGCGCGGTCGAGCGGAAGCGATCGCGGGTCGCGGCGTCCATCGTGTAGGTGGCGGTGCCGGCGTCCACCAGAAGCGGCCGGCTGCCGACAGTCGCGATGATGCCCAGTGCATCGGCATGCGCATGGCCACCGTTGAGAAAGCCGAGTCGTCCTGCGTCGACGATCAGGTGATCCCCGTTGGGCGTCCGGGACACGTAGTAGCCGCTCTCGGGGAAGGCGCACGACGCCGGTTCGGTCGCCGCCGTGTCAGCGGCGCCGTGGCCGCAGCACCACCAGGTCTCTTCCGGACTCGCCCACGGCGCCAGAGAGGCGTCGTCAAGGATGACGGCGGCACTGGACAGCGTGTCGGTGCAGTCTGCCGGCTTGCGTCCGCAGATGGGAAACAGGAGGCCCCCGTCGTCGTCGCCGAGCAGGGGAATCCGTCCGCGTGCGTCGGCCATCGCGCGGAGATAGCGCGCCTGGCGCCGTGCCGCCGCCTCGAAGAGGGGCGCGGCGGGATCGGCGGATGCTCGTGCCATCTGGGTGGCGAGCAGGTAGAAGTCCGTCGAGTAGCGGTGGTAGTGGGCCGAGAGCTCTGCATGACCGCCGTCCGTGTTGATCTGACGGTCGATCTCGGCGAGCAGGATTTGGCGGCCCAGCGTGACGCGCCGCGCGCTGGCCGCGAGCTCGGGAAGGGCCGCCCCGGCGACGTAGAGAGCCAGCGCTTCACCTGTCAGATGGGTGTTCGGGCTGAAGTAGCGCGAGAGGTTCTCCTCGATGTGCGTGAGCTGGCGATCGAGACCGATCAGGAGATCCACGCTCCACGGGCTTGCCTCCGGCGCGTCGTCGAGCGCCGCGGAGGAGAAGAAGTGGAGGGCCCAGACCCACGAGAGGGACCTGAATCCGAGCTCCAGCATGCTGGACCAGTTCACGCCGCCGAGCGGCGGGTTCGTGGCCATCCAGTTCTGGAGCTGCGACACGAACGCGTCGTAGTACCGGCGGTCGCCGGTCAGGTGCCAGGCGCGGGCGAGACCGAGCCAGTGCTGGTGCCTGTTGATCTCCCAGATCACCTTGTGATCGCCGAAGGCCGGATCGAGATAGGGCACCTGCGACCAGAACGCCATGGGCGGCCGGCGGCCGTGGACGGGATCACCGTGCCAGTCCGGGGGCGTTCCGTATGGCACATCCCGGTAGCCGAGCACGTCGTAGTACCCGTCGAGCATGCGATTTGCGCGGGCGGCGGCCCGCGCGCGTGCTTCGGGAAAGCGGGCCGCGATCTCCGCGGTGAGGCGTGGGAGGGCGCGCGGATCGAGCGGGAAGCGAGGCGGAAGGGTGGCAAAACGCGTCACGATCGTTCGATGCGCACCGCCCCAGTCGCCGGCCGCGAGGGCATGCCGCAGCGGGGCCGGGTCATCAGGCGTCGTGGCGAGCGCCCCGAGCAGGTGCCTGCGTGACCAGCGTGGCCGACGAAGCGCGACGCGCAGCCGATCGCGATGCTTCCGCATTTCGCAGGTGAGCCGGAAGCGAAGCTCTTCGCCGTCGATCGAGCGGAGTCGTGCGAGTGTCGCCATCTCAGCGACGCTCGCGCCGTGTGGGGAGCGTCACGCGCGTGTCGATGCTCCGTTGGCTGCCGCGAACGGAACGGCGGCGGTCAGCCGCCGGTACAGAGAGACCCATTGAGCGCGAACCGGCGGCCATTGGAACTGCTCGCAATGCGCCCGCGCTGTCGCCGTCAGCCGGGCGGCGAGTGCCGGATCCTCGAGCAGCTCCAGCATCCGCGCAGCAGCCGTCGCATGGTCGTTGCAGTCGACCAGCAAACCGTGCACGCGATCGGTGAGGATGGCCGTCACGCCGCCCGCACGTGTCGCGACGACGGCGCAGCCGCTCGAGTAGGCCTCGTGGATGGAGGCCGGCATGTTGTCGATGTTCGGCGTCTGGAGGTAGATGTCGG
>JANPJN010000289.1:0-3985 GCA_031425515.1 Acidobacteriota bacterium
GGTGAACTACCGCGACCCGCAGTTCTGGGAGATCTACCCGACGACGCCGGCGTGGGAGTTTGCGCGCTTCGTGACCCTCTGCGACAAGGGCACTCCTGTCGTGGCGCCCGCCCCCGACCCCGCGGACTCGCCCGCGGCACGGCAGCTCAAAGACGTCGAGGCCAGTCTCCGCTGGACGCAGGAGTTCCTCGCGAAGGCCTGACCCTCGAGGCCCCGGACGGTCCCCGCGCATAGGCGCACGCCTGCGCGGCGGAGTTTCTGGCAATCCTCTTGCTCGGTGTCCGCCAACCCTTCAGGTCCTCCACATCGAGGTCACCATCGGCGGCGTCTCGCGGAAGGTGACGCAGATCGCTTTCCGCGAAGCCATCAACGGCGCCGAGCCTAATCACCTCGGCGGGCGACCCGACACACGGATACGCGGCCAGCTGGCAGGTTGCCATCGCGTTGTAAGGGAGGGCTCCCGGCCCGCGTTCTGACAGCTCGCAATCGGCAGTTGCCAGATGGCCCCGACCCGCATACGCTCTTGGGCACTAACTTTTTCAGGAGAGGACACACCTATGCGTCTCGTTTATGGTTCGACGGTTGCCGTCGCGTTTGCCCTGCTCGCGGCCTCCACCCTCGGGGCTCAGGCCCAGGAGACGGCGCGCGCCGTCGCCGGAGGAGGCATCACGGTGCCGGGCTGGACCGGTAAGATCGACGCGTCAGAGGAGAAAGCCGGCCAGGCGCTCAACAACGCGAAGCTCGCCAAGGAAGGCGACGGCCTTCGCGTTACGACGGGCCCGGCGGTCACCTACTGGAATCCCGCCAACAAGGCCACGGGCAACTACACGGTCAAGGCGACGTTCAACGAGCCCAAATACATGGGGCTCAACGACCACCCGCACCCGTACGGCCTCGTCATCGGCGGCAATGACCTCGGCACGGCCCAGCAGAGCTACCTCTACTGCGCCGCCTACGGCAACGGCAACTTCATCGTCCGGGGCTTCGGGCCGGAATCGTTCCAGATGAACGGCCGTCGCGGGGAAGCGAATGCCGCGGTCAAGAAGGCAGCGGCGCCCGGCGAGTCGATCACGCAGGAGATCGCGCTGTCGGTGAAGGGCGATCGCGTCGAGTGCGCGATCAACGGAACCGTGGTGGCCGGCTACGACAAGTCCGCCCTCGTGGCCGCCGGCAAGCTCAAGTCCACCGACGGCGTCTACGGCATCCGCTTCGCGCACAACACCGAAGCGGTCGTGACGGGCCTGACCCTCACCAAGAACTGATCCAGGCGGCCGCCCGGCCGCTCGCCGCTCTCGTCTGTCCGGGGCGCTCGCCGAGAGCGCCCCGGGCGGAATCGCCGTAGTATGTAGCCACCGCATGGTCCTGCACCCCCTCGACTGGCTCATCGTCGCGGCCACGCTGCTCATCTGTTTCGTCCCCGCCCTTTTCTTCGCGCGCCGCGCCGGCACGAACACGTCCGAGTTCTTCGCCTCCGGACGATCCGTCCCGTGGTGGCTGGCGGGGCTGTCGATGGTCGCCACGACGTTCAGCAGTGACACGCCGAACTGGGTCACGCAGCAGGTCCGGCAGTACGGCGTGGCGGGCAACTGGCAGTGGTGGGCCATGGTGCTCACGGGCGTGTCCACGGTGTTCTTCTTCGCGCGGCTCTGGCGGCGGTCCGGGGTGATGACCGACCTGGAGTTCTACGAGCTGCGCTACTCGGGCCGCGCGGCGTCGGTCGTGCGCGGGTTCCGGGCGATCTACCTCGGGCTCTTCTTCAACTGCTTCATCATGGGGATGGTGACGCTGGCGGCCTGCAAGATCGCCAACATCCTGTTCGGGATGCCGCCCTGGCAGACGATCGTGGTGTGCGGGATCCTGAACGTCGTCTTTGCCGCGCACTCCGGGCTGTGGGGCGTGCTCGTCATCGACATGATCCAGTTCTTCGTGAAGATGACGGCCGTGATCGCGGCCGCGTACTTCTCGCTCCTGGAAGTCGCGCGGCTCAGCGGCAGCGACAGCGCGCTTTCCGGCCTCCACACGCTGGTCCGTGTGCTGGGCACGCAGCAGGTCAACTTCCAGCCCGGCGCCCAGCCGGTGATCTCGCCGATCGACGGTCGCGGCCAGCCGATCCTCGACCTCCTGCCCAACTTCGCCTTGAGCGAACTGGCGCTGATGATCTTCATCGTGCCGATCGCCATCGGCTGGTGGGCCAACTGGTACCCGGGGGCCGAACCGGGCGGGGGCAGCTACATCGCGCAGCGCATGCTCGCGTCGAAATCGGAGAAGGACTCGCTCGGCGGCACGCTCTTCTTCAACCTCGCGCACTACGTGCTGCGGCCCTGGCCGTGGATCATCACGGCGCTCTGCTCGATGATCGTCTTCCCGGAGCTGAAAGACATCCAGGCCGCGTTTCCCGCGGCCGATCCCACCCTGATCGGTCACGACAGCGCCTTCCCCGCCATGCTCAAGTTCCTGCCACCGGGCTTCGTGGGGCTGATGGTCGGCGGGCTCATCGCGGCGAACTCTTCGACGATCCTGACTCACTTGAACTGGGGCTCGTCGTACCTCGTGCACGATTTCTATCGACGCTTCCTCGCGCCCAGCCGCGACGAACGGCACTACGTCGCCGTCGGCCGCGCCTGTACGGTGGGGCTCTACATCCTCGCCGCGCTCCTGAGCCTGGCGCTGGAGTCGGCGCAGGAAGCCTTCGAAGTACTGATCTCCATCGGGGCCGGCACGGGCCTGCTCTACCTTCTCCGCTGGTTCTGGTGGCGTATCAACGCCTGGTGCGAAGTGGTCGCCATGGTGAGCTCGTTCACGATCTCGCTGGTCTTTTTCGTCCTCAAGAAGACCGATCACGCCCTCCCCTTCGCGCACACGGTGCTCTATTCCGTGGCATTCACCACGATTTCGTGGCTGCTGGCGGCCTACCTCACCCCCGCGACCAGCCGCGACCGCCTCGTGGCGTTCTACCGGAAGGTGTACCCCTCGGGCCCGGGCTGGGCCCGCGTGCGCCGGGACGCCGGCGTGACCGACGCCGAAGCGGCAGCCCACAGCGACCCGATGGGCAAGGCCACGGTGGGCTGGATTGCGGGATGCCTCACGATCTGGTCCTCGTTGTTCGCCATCGGCAACTTCCTGTACGGCCGGACCCAGCCCGCGCTCATGCTGACGGCGGTCTTCGTCGCGAGCGGCCTGCTGCTCCTCTGGGTCACCAACACGCTCTGGGACCGGACCGCGCCGCGCCGCGCGGACGAAAGGTAGCGACCCTGCCATGATCATCAGCACGTTGCTGCTCGTCGGCGCGCTTCAGGTCCCGTCCACGAACATCGCTGACCTCTCGTGGATGTCGGGGTGCTGGACACTGACGTCCGGCCCGCGGACGGTCACCGAGCACTGGCTCCCGCCGGCGGGAGGAACCATGCTGGGAATGTCCCGTACCATCGTCAGCGGCAAGACGACTGAGTACGAATTCGTGGTCGTTCGCACGGGCAGCCAGGGGCTCGAGTATGTGGCGATGCCATCCGGTCAACCCGGAGGCGTGTTCAAGGCCACGCGGGTTTCAGCCAGCGAGGCCATCTTCGAGAATCCCGCTCACGACTTCCCGAGTCGGATTGCGTATCGTCGGGCAGATGGCGGACTCATCGCGACCATCGACGGTCAGGTCGACGGCAAGCCGAGAGCTGTAGACTTCGCGTATTCGTCGGGTGGGTGCGCGAAGTAAGGTCCGGAGAGTCGGGGGCGTATACTGATGCGGTTGCTCCGCGAGCACCAAGGCGCGAGTCCACATGCCCTCTGACCCGAAAGCACCCGGCGGCAATTCGTCGGACTCGCACCCACCGCCTCCCGCCGCGCCCGGACCACAGCCCGGCCACGAGCTGTTCCAACTGCTGATCGAGCACAGTTCGGACCTCATCTCCCTGCACGACCGCGACGGCATCATGCGCTACCAGGGTCCGTCGATCACGCCGCTCCTGGGCTACCGCCCCGAGGATCTGATCGG
>JANPJN010000290.1:0-2202 GCA_031425515.1 Acidobacteriota bacterium
AGCCGGACGGTCTTCGGATTGTTCGGATTGATCGCGACGAGCGTGACCCCCTTGCGGCGGTAGTCCGCGTAGAGCTTTTCGATGCGCGCCTCGTAGAGTTGCGAGACGGGGCAATGATTGCTCTCGAAGACCACGGCCAGAACCTTGCCTGCGGCGTACTCGCTGGCCTTGTGCGTCTTGCCGTCGACGCCCGGGAGCGAGAAGTCCGGGAGCGGAGAGCCGATCGGGAGGACGGGATGGTCCGTGTTGGCCTGGATGCCGCGGACTGGCGCCTGGGCCCCGGCCGGCGTTTGCGCCCAGGCGCGACTTGCGGCGGCGCCTGCCGCGGCGAAGACCAGCGTTGCGCACAGCAGCGTCGACGCGCGTCGCGCGGACTGGCCGCGCCCGCGGAGTGCATCACTCATCATCATTGCCTCTCTCATTGAACCGCGGTGGACCAGTAGGCCTGGAGACCGGGATAGTTCGGGTCGTCCGGCAGGTTGGCGAGAATAGCCCGGCGGAGCTTCGTGAAGTCGAGCTCGCCCAGTTCCTGATAACGCACTTCACCCCCGGGCGCGAGCAGCAGCGTGAAGGGCACGGGAGAAGGCAACTGGGGGTCGAAGGCCGCCTGCAGCGCATACACGTCCGACGTCGCGAACTGGAGATTCCGGTGTGTGGCGTCGTGGGTCTTCAGGAACGCGAGGACCGCGGCCCGGTCCTCGGGGTCGTTCACCGAGACGGTCACCAGGTCCAGGTTCCGGGATTTGTATCGGCGGTACGTTGCCTCGAGATCCGGGAACTCGCTGGCGCACGGCGCGCACCACGTGGCCCAGAAGTTGATGAGGAGCAGCTTTCCGGTCCCGTTCTGTCGGAGCGCCTTGAGCGTGTCCGGGCCTGCCATCTCGAGCGCCACCCGCGCCGGGTTCGCGGCCGCACGCTGGCCGTCGGCCTCAGCGGGGCCGGCCAGCCCCGTGATGGGGCATCCGGCCACCGCCGTGCGTGCGATCGGCGCCGGGCGCCCGGCGAGCGCCGCGTCGATTGCGTTGCGCGCGTCGTGTGACTGCACGCGATCCTCGCGCGGGTTGTCGTCGATGCGGCCGTCGTACGTCAGCGTCCGAGCCTGGTCGAAGACGAAGATGTGGGGGGTGCTGACCACCTCGAGCTGCCGGGTCAGCGTCTGGGTCTCGCCATCGGACAGATACGGGTAGCCGAGCCGACGGTATGCGGCCCGCGCCTTCATGTCGTCGAGTGACTCGCCGACGTCCGAGTAGGCGAGGTCGGCCTCCTGCAGCGCCGCCGGGCGGGTGGGATTGATCGCCACGACGGCCACGCCCTTCTCCCGATAGTCCTCGTAGAGCTTTCGGAGGCGTGCCTCGTAGAGCTGCGAGACCGGGCAGGTATTGCCGGTGAAGACCACCGCCAGTACGCGGCTGCC
Source organism: Acidobacteriota bacterium (assembly GCA_031425515.1). Classification (GTDB taxonomy): domain Bacteria; phylum Acidobacteriota; class Vicinamibacteria; order Vicinamibacterales; family 2-12-FULL-66-21; genus JALZOC01. The sequence continues at coordinate 1,415 of JANPJN010000290.1, forward strand.
CGTGTAGTCCCGAAGGGCGTGAGTGCGTCCGTCGGCGCCTGGAAGCGAGAAGTCCGGGACGGACGATCCCAGCGCGACGCGGGGCGGTTTCGAGGGCCCGCATGCCGCCACGCACCCGGCCGTGGCGATCGCGATCGTGACGAGGAAATGGCGCATGCCTGGTGTCTCGAACAGGCGGAAGGCTACCACGATAGAGGACCGAGTTATCGGGGCGCCGCCACCTCCCGCTCGATCCGCCGATCCGGGAGGAGCCACATGGCCGCGACGACGAAGTAGAGGGCGAGGGCGACCCAGCGATTCATGAACGCGAGCGGCATGGCCAGGGCGTACAGGAGGAGCGAGATGCGCCCCTTCGTGTCGTCGCCCATGGCGCGCGCGAGCACCGAGTCCGGCCCCTCGCTGCCTATCAACGTCCGCGCGAGCAGCGTGTAAGCGATGCCGCACATCAAGAGGACGCCTCCGTAGAGGGCGACCGGCAGCGCGGCGAAGTGGTTCTCCCCCATCCACGCCGTGACGAACGGGACCAGCGACAGCCAGAAGAGCAGGTGGATGTTGGCCCAGAGGATGCCGCCGGTGACACGTCCCGCGACGTGGAGCAGGTGGTGATGGTTGTTCCAGTAGATCGCGACGAAGACGAAGCTGAGCACGTAGCTGATGAAGACCGGAATCAGCGGCACCAGGTCCGCGAGCGTCGCCGCGCCGTTTTCCGCGTGCGGCACTTTCAGCTCCAGCACCATGATCGTGATGATGATGGCGATGACCCCATCGCTGAACGCCTCGAGCCGCCC
>JANPJN010000291.1:0-3712 GCA_031425515.1 Acidobacteriota bacterium
TGCCTCGGTAGGCCTTGGTCTGCGGGCTGCGCGCGAGCTGCGCCGCGTCGTGCGCCGCGAAGAAGCTGGCCAGCTCCGCGTCCGCCGACGGGGGCGGGGTCGGCGCCTGCGCCGACAGCAGCGCGGCCGACGAGAGGAGGAGGACGGAAGCGAGCAGCGTGCGCCGGTACCGCATGGCCGAGGGTGTCCTTTCAGACGGAAGAGGTTGGAACGTCGAGCTTCCGCTACTTCCGCTCCAGTGCTGCCCTGTCCCATCCCGCGAGGGTGGCGGCGCGCTCGTACGTGCTCTCCACGAACGACTGGATCGCCTGGTCGGGAGACCCGGCGCCGCGAACGGATTCGTAGGGCAGGAGAAACTCGCCCAGCTCGCGGTCGTAATACGCCCCGTCCGGAAGCACGAGGGCCTCCTTCAATCCGGCCGGCTCCGGCACAGCGTAGGCATAGAAGGCCGGTCCCGCCATCGGTCCCCCGCCGGGCCAGAATCCGTGGCTGATCACTTCATGCGAATAGGCCTCGCGCATGAAGGCGGGGCCGTCGCGGGGCGGCGCCGGCCGGCCCGAGAAGCGGGTCACGGCAAGGTCGAAGGCCCCCCAGAAGAAATGCACCGGGCTGCTCTTGCCGATGAAACGGGTCTGCGACTCCGTGAAGATGCGCGCGACCTGCGAGAGGATGGTCCACCAGCGCTCGACGTATGCCTGATCGTAAGACCGATGCTCCGTGTCCTGGTCGAAAGGGATCGGCGCGGGGATCTCGACCGGCATCGGCCAGATCCGGACGGGAAGCCGCAGGCTGTCGAGGGTAGCCATGACCTCGCGGTAGAAATCCGCGACGGTCTGCGCGCGCAGTGGCAACACGGTGCGCTCGCCGTCCGATGTCGTGACGACGAGCTGATGCTCGACGAAATCGAACGCCAGTGCGAAGGACCGTTTGCCATGGGGGAGCGTGCGGGTCGAGAGCCCGCGCGGCGTGACCTGGAGCGCGCTCGACCAGCTGTGGTTGAGCGCGGGGGCGAGCATGAGCGCCACCTTGCCGACCACCTGCGTCCACATGTGGAGCGTGGCGCAGGTGTCTTTCCATTCCTCGAATGGCAGCGGCGGCCACTGGCCGCCCACGAGGCTCGTCGTCATCGGGCCCGCCTCCGTTTCGTCGCCACGCTGGCGATTCGGTGACGCTATCACAGGCCGGCCGTGCCCGACATTACAGCGCCGCCATCCGCGCGCGGTAACATGACACTTCTGCCGTTTCGCCCGCCCGGGACGCGGCAGGCAACCGGCGCATGAACCTTGACGGCTCATGCGTGCAAGAGGGGACGACAACCATGAACGAGGCGCCGTGCGCCCACATCGCGGCGATCGAATCGGTGCGGCCGCCGCGCAAACTGGTGTGTGAGGAATGCGTGCCCATCGGGGGCCGCTGGGTCCATCTGCGGACGTGTCAGAACTGCGGCATGACCCGGTGTTGTGATTCCTCGCCGAACCAGCACGCGAGCAAGCACGCCAGGAGCAGCGGCCACCCGGTGATTGCCTCCGCGCAGCCCGGAGAGCGCTGGCTGTACTGCTATCCGGACGATGCGATGGGGGAGTATTAGAGGGGTAGAGGACGGCGTGCAGCGCCGGCTACGCGAGCCACTGGTCAAGGTGCGCGTGGACGAAACTGTCGTCGGCCAGGTGCGGGTGCGCAGCGAGGACCCGATCGATCTCCTCCATTTGCCCTGGGCTGAGCTCCTCGTGCGGGTCCAGGCACCACCGTCCGGCCAGCAGTCCCTGGCGCCGCAGGACCTCATGGATGCCCGGGATACACCCTGCGAAGCGATTGGCGGCGTCGAACACCGCCGAATTCGCGTCAGTGAGGCGTGCCCCGCTCGCCAGCAGCCGGAATACCTCACCCCCTGACTGCGGATCTCCACCCTCGCGCGTGACCGCGCGGCAACGGTGGAGCAGCTCCACGGCGCACCTGGTCCACACGGCCCATTGCCCGAGGAGTCCGCCGACGAAGTGCAGCGGTGGATGTCCTTCAGTAAGGGTGAATGGTGTCAGCAGGTCCGTGACGATCGAATCGTCGTTGCCCGTGTAGAGCGCAACATCGCGGCGGCCGCTCGCGTTCACGGCGGCGACGACATCAAGTGTGCGATAGCGATCGAACGGCGCGACCTTGATGGCGACGACCCGCTCGATGTCGAGAAAGCCGCGCCAGAAGTCGCGGTCCAGCACGCGGCCTCCCACCGCAGGCTGAAGATAGAACCCGATGATTGGGATGATGTCGGCGAGCCGGCGGCAGTGCTCGAGCAGAGCCTGGTTGTCGGCGTCCCCGAGCGCCGCCAGGCTGACGAGCGCGGCGTCATATCCGTGTGTCACCGCCTGGCCTGCCTCCGCCACCGCCTGCGCCGTCGATCCGCACACGCCGGCAATCATGAGCGGCCGGTCCCGTCGCCCACCGCACCAGTCGCGCACCGTCCGGCTCGCGAGCTCCAGCACCGGGCCGAACAGTCCGACGGACGGATCGCGAATGGCGAACTGGGTCGTGTGCACGCCCACCGCAATCCCCCCCGCGCCTGCATGACAGTAGTAACGGGTGAGCGCCACCTGCCTGCGCTCGTCCAGGCGCCGGCCGGCCGTCAGTGCGAGCGGGTGCGCGGGGATGACCTGACCGTCGAGCAGGGCCCGGCGCAGCGCGGCGACCGCCGTGTCAGAACCGCCCATCGGCCACCTCGAAACGAGTCGGCTTGTTCAGCGATCGCCCACCAGTCCGCACCCAGTGCGCGACCCAGTCGCGAAGGAGCTCGAACGGGACCAGCGGTTCGCCAAGCTGCGCGCGGCATTTGCCCGCATCGCTCAGGAGCGCCACGGGCCCCTCCTCGTTGACGAAGATGGGGGGCCGGCCGAAGGCTGTTCCGAACCAGTGCGAGACGTCGCGGACCGAGATCCGGTCGGGGCCGGTGACGTTCAGCAGGGCCGGCGGCGACGAGCACAGGTCCAGGCTGCGCAGCGCGTAGCTGTTGGCGTCTCCCTGCCAGATGGCGTTGAAGAACCCCACGGTCAGGTCCACGGGCTCCCCCGCCAGGACGCGCCTGGCGATGTCCACCAGCGTGCCGTACCGGAGATCGACGGCGTAGTTCAAACGAAACACGAGCGCCTGCAACCCGGACTCGCGTGAGGCGAACTCGATGACCCGCTCGCGCCCGAGGCACGACTGCGCATACTCCCCCACGGGCGACGGCACGATCTGTTCGTTTGCCGGCGGGCCGTCAGTCGGCACCAGGGGGTAGACGTTGCCTGTTGAAAACACCACCATGCGCGATCGGGAGAATCGCTCGGCGACATGCGCAGGTACGACGGTATTCGTCACCCAGGTGAGGTCGGTCCGATCCGATGTCCCGAACTTGCGGCCCGCGAGAAACAGGACGTGTGGCGCATCGGGGAGGGAGGTGATTTGCGCGCGGTCGAGCAGGTCGCACGCGATGGTATCGACCCCTGATCGCTCGAGGTCCGCGCGCACGGCGCCAGACGAGAACCGCGACGCGGCCCACACGCGCGAGCGGCTGCCGCTTTCCCTCATGGCCTGCCGCACGCGTCGGGCCAGCGAGGGGCCCATCTTGCCGCCAGCCCCGAGGATCAGCACGTCCCCCTCGAGGCGCGACACGCAGTCCACGTCCGCCGGGGACGGCTGGGCCAGCGCGCTTTCCAGCTGGCTCTCGGTATCAATCCGTGCGGGA
>JANPJN010000292.1:0-3783 GCA_031425515.1 Acidobacteriota bacterium
GGCTGCACGTGGGGTCCCAGGCGGTCTCTCGCCGTCACGCCGGCCACTTCGGCACCGACCGACCATCCTCGATCGAGCATCCAGCGGGGCGGCGTCATCCAGTAGAGATCGGCGCCGCCGGGGCGTGCCCCTCCGACGAACGGAGGCTCGGCGAACGGCCATCGGTAGGCCTCCAGCAGTCGTCGGCCCGCCGGGTCGATGAGCGCCAGGTCGGTGCGACGCGGATCCGCCACGAAGCCAACGGACGACTGCGGGCGCGCGCGCCACTCCTCGACGAGCGCCAGCCACTCCCGTCCGTGCGGTGCTTCGAGGAGGCGCATCGGCAAGGCGCCGCGCTCCCACTGCGCGGCACGGCGCGCCGAGGCGTGCATGCTGACCGCATCGAGCCCTGGCGCCTCCGCATCCGCTTCCGGTCCTCGCTCGAGCGCCCGGAACGCCGCAAACACGGGGCTTCCCTGCCGGCCGTATGCGGCGGCCGCCGGCACGACCATAGCGAGGGACACGGCCACGATCGACCCCGCCACCGCGGGCTGCAGCCAGCGATACCGGCTCTCGACCGCCGCCGCCGCGAGGTACGCCACGGGGACGACGAGCGGAAGCGCGTAGCGCACCGTGACGGCTTCATGAAAGAGCAGGTGGAAGATCGCGTAGGGCCCGAACGCGATCGCGAGCAGCGCCAGTGCCCGCGGCTGGCGCCAGCCGACCCTAAGGACTCCGACGACGCCCAGTCCCGTCACGATGGCGCCGGTGGCGAGGCCGCCCCACGGCCAGAGGAATGCGTACATGAGCGCATCGGCCGCGACGCGGGCCGACCGTACGTTCCACAACATCACCACGCCGGAAAAATCCTCGCCGGCCTGGCTGCCGAGCGCGGCGGCGTAGTCGGAGAGCCCGCCGCTCGCCCAGATCAACGGAATCCCCCAGGCGAGCACGCCAAGGCCGGCTGCCGCCACCGCGGCCACGCGATCGCGAATGCGGAGGTGCGGATGCGGGGCGACGATCGCAAGACCCAGAAGGGGGAGGGTCAACAGGAAGGTCTGCGACCGGATGCCGATGGCGAGCCCGCCGAGAAAGGCCCCCGCCAGCAGGATGTACCGTCCGGTCCAGCGGTTGATCACCGACACGAGCAGGGCCTGAGCGGCGAGCGCACCGGCGAGGCCGGTCATGTCGCTCAAGGGCCGAAGCGCCGTGAACCAGAACAGCGGCGAGGCGACGGCGAGGACCGTGGCCCACGTCTCAGTCCGACGGGACGCGGGTGGCCCGCCGCCGCCCCCGGCGTCCCCCCGCTGTCGAAGCGCCGCGAAGAGCATGGCGATCAACCCGACGAGTGCTGCGCCGGACAGCGCGCTCCAGATGGCCAGCCCGCGGGCTTCGGCGCCGGCCACCTCGGCCCGCCGCAGGAGGGCCGTGGACGCTTTCCCGAGCGCGATGAACACGGGATAGCCGGGCGGGTGCGGCTGGTGCCGGGCGATGTCGAACTCCCTGACGCCCATCGCGAAGTTGACGGAGTCGATATCTTCGAGTGTGGGAGGGAGGTAGGGCAGGTGCGCTGCGAGAAACACGCACGCGATCGCCGCGATGATCCACGCGAAAACGGGATGTGACGTAAATCAGACCTCGCGGAGTTTGAGCGCGTCGTTCAGGCTGCCGAGCCTGTAGCCGCGCACGTCGATGGTGACGTGCGCGTAGCCCAGGGCGCGCAGCGCGCGATCGATCTCGCCGGCGACCTCGGGCTCGAGCGCACGCGCCATCTCTCCCGCGCCGAGCTCGATGCGGGCCAGGCTGTCGTGATGGCGCACCCGGCAGACCCGGAAGCCGAGATCGCGCAGCGCATTCTCCGCCTGCTCGATCATCCGCAGCTTCTCGTCGGTCACTTCGCTGAAATAAGGGATGCGCGACGACAGGCAGGCCGACGCGGGCTCATCCCAGGTCGGCAGGCCGGCCCGGCGTGACAGCTCGCGAATCTCGTCCTTGGTGAAACCGATTTCGTCGAGCGGACTGCGCACCCCGAACTCGCGCGCCGCCTGACGCCCGGGCCGGTAGTCGCCGCGATCGTCGGCGTTGCTGCCATCGGCGACCACGGGAATGCCCCGCTCGCGGGCGATTGCGGTCAGATGCGTATACAGCTCGTGCTTGCAGTAGTAGCAGCGATTGGCCGGATTGGCGCGGTACTCGGGACGCGCCATCTCGTCGGTGCGGATGAACTCGTGGTTCAGCCCGAACTCCCGGGCGATACGGATCGCCAGCGCGCGATGCCGTTCGGGATAGCTCGGGCTGTCGGCCGTCACGGCAAGGGCCGCGTCCCCAAGGGCCTTCTGCGCCGCGTACGCCAGGTACGCACTGTCCACGCCGCCGCTGTAGGCGACGATGACGGACGGGAGGTCGCGCAGGATGCGATCCAGGGCCGCCTCCCTGGCTTCGAGGCCAGGCGCGAGCGGCTCGGTGCCTCTAATCAAGTTCCTCAGTCGTATCATCGTCGTCCGTATCGTCGTCGTCTGCGTCGTCTTCTTCCGAGTCCTCGTCGTCGTCCTCGTCTTCGTCGTCGTCTTCGTCCACGGCTTCGAGTTCGAGCGGCGCGAGACTGGCGACCTCGAGGTTCGAGCCACAGTCGGGACAGCTGATCAGATCGCCTTTGTCCACATCGAACTCATCGACTTCGACTTCGGCATCACATTCCGGGCAGGTGGCCATACATGCTCCTGGCGCGGGGACGGGCCCTCCGCGCGGCTCGGGATCCGAAGCCACACACAGCGTGCGTTTCCGATCGCGATAATCTCCGGATTATAGCGAAAGCCTGATAAATTCTGCAATGCGTCACGGGCGGCAATGGCCCTTCCGGCCGGCCCTGCGGCGCGGCAGCCATTATTGTGAGTACTTCGAAAACCGTCATCATCGCCGACGACACGGCGTTCGTGCGGGACCGTTTTGCCACGGCGCTCCTCAGCGCCGGGCACACGGCGCTCACGGTGAAGAGCGCGGCGGAACTGCTCGCGCGGGTGCGAGCGGACCTCGCGAAGATCGACCTGATCGTCCTCGACCTGCGCCTGCCGCATGCAGGGGGAGTCGAGCTCGTGCGGTCGGTCCGGAAGCTCGACGGCGGGCGCCTGCCCATCCTGGTGTTCAGCGGGACCATCGCGACGGCCGAAGAGGTCCGCGATCTGGCCGCGCTGGGTGTCGCCGGTTACGTCAATGAATACAGCGCCGTCCAGCACATCCTGCCCTCGCTGGCGCCCCACCTGTTCCCCGACAACTTCAACCGCCGCGGCAGCCCGCGGGTCGTGCTCGGCATTCCGGTCGCCTACCGCTTCGGCAACACCATCGCGGCCGCGCTCACATTGAACTTGAGCAAAGGTGGGCTGGCGATCCGGACGATGAGCCCGCTTGCGGGCGACGCGAAGTTGCGCGCCCGCTTCCGGCTGCCAGGGTCGAAGAAGGATATCGAGGCCGAGTCGCGCATCGCATGGACCGACCGTCGCGTCGGCATGGGGCTGCAGTTCGAGAAGGTGGAGCCCTCCGACCAGAGCGCCATCGACGAGTTCGTCGAACAGCACTTCTTCTCGAACCGGAAGGCGTGACAGGAGTCAGGTCAGGCGCTATTCGCGCAGCAGACGGAGCGCGTTCGCGATCACGATGAGCGAGGCGCCCATGTCCGCGGTGACGGCCATCCACAGCGTCGCCGTGCCGGTGATGGCCATGACCAGGAACACCGACTTCAGCGCGATCGAGAACACGATGTTCGCCCGGATGTTGCGGCTCGTCGCGCGGCTCAGGCGCAGGGCGTAG
>JANPJN010000293.1:0-2052 GCA_031425515.1 Acidobacteriota bacterium
AGCGGCGTACATTGCGTCTGGCCGTCCCACTGGTGCTGCGGCCGTCTCCGCTCCGACCAACCGCGAGCTCCTGCGGCTCAAGGAAACCTGGGGGCTGATGCTCTGCCGCTTCTGGGTCGGACCCGTGGTGCAGTTCTACATCTACTGGATGCCCAACTATTTTCGTGACGTCCGGCATCTGAGCGTCGCCAACAGTTCCTACTTCAACGCCGTCACGTTTCTCTTCGGCGACATCGGCAGCGTCGGCGGGGGGCTCGCCGCCGGGTGGCTCATCACCCGGGGCTTCGCCGTGCCGACCGCACGGCGGACGACGCTGCTGGCCGGCGCGGGATTGTGCCTTCTCAGCTTTGCCGTCCCTCTGCTCCACAGCATTCCCCTGGCGATCGCCGCGATCTCCATCGTGCTGCTCGGGCACACCTTCCTGTCGGCCAACATGTTCGCGAGTATCTCGGATCTGTTTCCCGATTCTGCCGTCGCGCGCGTGACTGGCCTCACGGGCGTGGCCGGGGGCATCAGCGGGATCTTCTTCCCCTACTTCACCGGGATCGTCGTCGATCGCGTCAGCTACGCACCCGTGTTCTTCCTCGCCGCGCTGATGCCGCTGACGGGTGTGTTGATCCTGCTTGCGACCGCCGGCCGCTACCAGCCTGTACAGTTCGAGCGTCGGCCCGCGGTCGCGCTGGACCCCGACAGAGCCGGCATGAAAGACTGAAGGCGCGAGAGCGTCGCGATCATGGACAACAACAGCGGTCTCCTCCTCCCCCCGCCGCGCGTGCGGCCGGTGCTCGATCCGGGTTTTCGTCCCGCGGTCATGGCCACGCGTGCTTTTGACGCGCTCGTCACATCGGCCGGTGGCGGCGTGCCGGTGGGCCTCGCGATTGAGCAGGCCGACGGCTCGGTCTTCCGGTTCGACACGCGCGTGCTGCCCGCGGGACATCCGCAGGCCGATGCCAGCGAGCGCCACGTCGAGCGGCTCGTCAAGTTCCTGCTATGGTCCCGGGGCGGCTGGCGGATTCATGTGGACGGGCCGCCGGGCCTGGCCGCTGCGCTCACGGCCCACTACCGCGACACAGAGCCCGGCCGCTTCGACGCCGATTTCGTCGGGACGCGCGTGTTCGGTCACCCGATTGAGGTCGTCGCGTCGCGCGAGCTTCCGCCGGAGCAGTCGGTCACGCGTCCGCTCGGACGCCACCTCGAGGGGTGTCGCATCGGCTTCGACCTGGGTGGGAGCGATCGCAAGGCCGCGGCCGTGATCGACGGCCAGGTCGTGTTCAGTGACGAGACCGTGTGGGACCCGTACCACAAACCGGATCCCCAGTACCACTTCGACGGCATCATGGACTCGCTGCGCAAGGCGGCCGCGCACCTTCCCCGCGTGGACGCGATCGGCGGCAGTGCCGCCGGTGTCTATGTGAACAACCGCGTCAGGGCCGGTTCCCTGTTCCGCGGTGTGCCGCAGGACCTGTTCGACGCGCGGGTCAGGGACATGTTCCTCGAGATTCAGCGAGCCTGGCACGGCGTCCCCTTCGAAGTCGTCAACGACGGGGAGGTCACGGCGCTTGCCGGCTCGATGTCGCTCGACGCCTCCGCTATTCTCGGTATCGCCCTCGGCACGAGCACCGCCGGCGGCTACGTCACCGCCGACGGGAACATCACCTCGTGGCTGAACGAGCTGGCCTTCGTGCCGGTGGACTACAACCCGTCCGCCGCCGTGGACGAATGGTCCGGCGACTACGGTGTCGGCTCGCAGTACTTCTCCCAGCAGGCGGTGGCCCGCCTCATGCCGACCGCCGGCATCGAGGCTCCCGCAGGTCTGCCGTTTCCCGAACGCCTCAAACTGGTCCAGTCCCTCATGGACAGCGGCGATTCCCGCGCGCGCCAGATCTACCAGACGCTCGGGGTCTACCTCGGATACGGCGTGGCCCATTTCGCGGCGTTCTACGATCTCCGCCACGTCCTCGTGCTCGGCCGCGTCACCTCCGGCCCGGGCGGCGACGACATCGTCAGCGGCGCCCGCCAGGTGCTGGCCGTCGAGTTCCCCGATCTCGCGCG
>JANPJN010000294.1:0-6317 GCA_031425515.1 Acidobacteriota bacterium
GGCCTCCATCCGCAGCTGATCCTCGGAGCCGCGGCCCTGCTCGTGACGGGCCTGCTCTTCCTGCTGTACTTCTATCGTCCGCGCCTGTACATCCGATACTGGATCCTCGGCTGGGCGATCGCGGCGGCCTCCCCGCTCCTCATCGTCCATCGCTACGCCCTTGACCAGGTCAACGCGGCCGTCTACGGGCTCTCGCAGTTCCTCGCGGTCGTCAGCGCCCTGGTCTTCGTCATCAGCGCCGATGCATACCGCACCAGGCCGCGACTTCGCCGCGGCTATGCGATCGGGCTGCTGCCCGTGCTCCTCTGGTTCTCGCTCGCGCCGATCAAGCTCGGGCCGATGGCCGTGCACGGGCCCGGACACCTGCTGATTGCGGGCGGCTTTGCGGCTGCGGGGGTCGCGCATCTCCTGCTGATGCGGCAGACTCGTCTGCTCGGCGCGGCGCTCGTCGGAGGGCTCATGCTCCTGGTCGCGGCGGCGAACGGCTGGTGGGCCCTCGACATCGACGCGACCGTCGGCCTCTCCAACCGCGCGGTCTTCCTCAGGCTCGCGCTCAACCTCGCCATCGCTCTCGGGATGCAGCTCATGACGTTCGAAGACATGACGTACGAGCTGCGGCAGGCAAACCGGCGCCTCGAAGCCACCCAGGGCGACCTCCGGGACCTCGTCACGCGCGATGAGCTCACCGGCTGCCGGAATCGCCGATTTTTCGACGAAGTCATCGGCCGCGAGATCCGCCGACGGGAGCGCTACGGCATTCCGCTGTCGGTGCTCTTCATCGACGTCAACCGCTTCAAGATCATCAACGACACGCTGGGACACGAGGTGGGCGACCAGGTGCTCCAGCGCGTGGCGGGGTTTCTCGTCCGCCACGTCCGCGACGCCGACTACGTGTTCCGGTGGGGAGGCGACGAGTTCCTCGTCCTCATCTCGTGCCGGCTGGATGAGGCCGAGCGGAAGGCTGCGGACCTGAAGGCCGCCTTTCTCCGCGCGCACGCGGCGACGCTTCCCGCGGGCGTGGGCCTCAGCATCGGCTGCGCCGAGGCGGATCCGGATGCGGACGACGTGATGGAGATCGTCAAACAGGCGGACGAGCGGATGTACGAGGACAAGAGGCGAGGGGAAGAGGTCAGGGCGCCAGCGCTGTGACGGTTCGGGTCAGTACAGCAGATACTTCGCCCGCAGCAGCCGCCACTTCGCCTCGCCGGCTCCCCACCCGGACGCAATCGCAGGCGTATCTTCACCAGCCCGGATGCGCGCCACGCCGTCCTTCAGACCGAACAGCCGTTCCGCGGACTCCAGCTCGAACTTCGCGCCGTACAGCCTGTGCAGCGTCGCCGCAATGTCCAGCCCTGTCCGCACCGGGCGGAGCGCGAGACGATCGGTCACGATCATGAAGACGCCGCCGCACGCCTCGTTCGCATACTTGCTGGACGTCGGGGTAAACCTGATCGGGTAGAACCGGATGCCGGGCAGGCCGCGCGCGTTGAGCGCGTCCGACAGCGCCACGCCGTCAATCCACGGCGCGCCGATCTGTTCGAACGGTGTATCCGTCCCCCGGCCAACAGAGACGTTCGACCCCTCGATGGCGCCGATGCCGGGATAGAGCGTCGCCTGAATCAGGTTGCGCATGTTGGGCGAGGGATTGATCCACGGCAGGCCGGTCGCATCGAACCACTGCTCGCGGCTCCAGTTCTTCATCGACACGACCGTCAGGTCGGCGCCGATGCGATTCTCGCCGTTGAACAGGCGCGCCAGCTCACCGAGCGTCAGCCCGTGCCGCACGGGCATCGGAAAGTACGACGTGAACGCGAGCCCCCCCTTGTCCATCGTCGGTCCTTCGATCTGGAAGCCGGCGATCGGGTTCGGCCGATCGAGCACGACCACCGCGATCTTCCGCTTTGCGGCCTCCTCCATCACATACGCCATCGTCGTCATGTAGGTGTAGAACCGGGCGCCGATGTCCTGGAGATCGACGACGAGCGTGTCGAGCCCCTCGAGCATGGCGGCGGTTGGCCTGCGGGTATCGCCGTAGAGAGAGAGGATCGGCAGCCTGGTCTTCTCGTCCGTTGTCGACGGCACCGCCGCGTCGAGGATGCCGCGGATGCCGTGCTCGGGGCTGAACAGCCTGACGAGCGACACATCCTTCGCGGTGTGGATCAGATCGATGGTCGTGGCGCCGTCCCTGGCGAGTCCGGTGTGATTGGTGACGAGCCCCACCCGCTTGCCCCGCAATATCGCGAATCCGCTGGCTCTCAACACGTCGATTCCGGTCGCCACCGGAAGGGCCGGCTTCGGCGCGGGTATCACGCCGGATGCGCCGAAATCGCGCCCGGTCATCGAGGCCGTGGACCGGAACTCAGGCGGAAGCTCGGTGAGCGCCGAGGCTGCCACTGTGGCGATCTTTGCGCGGAGCGGCGTCACGTCCCCCTTGCCGTCCGGATGCACACGGTTGGAGAGAAAGACAACGAACAGCTTCGTGGCTGGATCGATCCAGATCGACGTGCCTGTGAATCCGGTGTGGCCGAACGAGCCAAGCGGCAGCAGCTCGCCCCGGTTCGACGAGTACGCGGAGTCCAGATCCCAGCCGAGGCCGCGTACGCTGCGATCGCCCGTCGGAGACGCCGAGGCCGTCATCTTCGCCACCGCCAGCGGCGACATGATCCGTACACCGCCGTACTCCCCGCCGTTCAGCAGCATGCGGCAGAAAATCGCCAGGTCGGCGGCCGTTCCGAAAAGCCCCGCATGCCCGGCCACGCCCCCCATGCGCCTCGTCGTGGGATCGTGGACCACGCCGCGCAGCATCGCGGCGCCGGGCCCCTCGCATGGCCATCCCAGCGGCGTGCACGACTCCGTGGGGGCGATACGACCTTTGAGGCCCGTCGCCGGAAGAAACGACGTGTCCTTCATGCCGAGCGGCTTGAAGATGCGCTCGGCCGCGAACCGGTCGAGCGTGCTGCCGCTCGTGCGGCGGACGATGTCGCCGAGCAGGAAGTAGTTGATGTCGCTGTAGACGAAGCGCTCGCCAGGAGCGGAGGCCGGCACTTCGTCGATGGCCAGATCGATCGCCTTGTCGTAGCCCTTCCACGCGTCGCCCAGATCGACGTCCGGCCGCAGGCCGGAGTAGTGCGTCATGAGCTGGCGGACGGTGATGTCCTGCTTTCCGTAGCGCTCGAACCCGGGAATGAAGGATGCAACGCGGTCGCTCAACCGGATCCGCCCCTCCTCGACCAGCATCATCACGCTCGTGGTCGTCGCCACGACCTTCGTCAGGGATGCCAGGTCGAAGATAGTGTCGAGCGTTGTCGGCTCCACGGTCGGCACGAGGGCCCGGCGGCCGAAGGCCTGGTGGTACAGCACGGCGTCGCCGCGACCGACGAGGACGACCGCCCCCGGCAGTTTCCTGTCGGCGATCGCCTGAGTGACGAGCGGCTCGATGGCGTCGAGCCTGCGGAGATCGATGCGCGCATCCTGGCCCGCGGCCGGGGTGACCGCGGTGACAAGGATGAGGGCGATCGCCCCCGCAAGCTTCGTCATGGCAGGGAGATTACTTCTTCGGGAGCTGATCGAGGATCTTCTTCGCGTCCGCGCTTTCCTTCGCGGCCGGCGCGAGCGACACGAACTTTTCGAGGTCCACACGGGCCTCGTCGTACTTCTTCACGGCGACGTTGGCGCGCCCGCGGTAGTAGTACAGCTCGTTCTGGGACGGGAACTGCGCCATGAGCTTCGTGAGGAGCGCTATCGCCTCGTCGCCCTTGCCTTCGTTGATCGACACGATGGCGGCGTTGACGAACGGCATCGGGTCCTTCACCTGCGTGACGTCGATGGTGTCGAGAATCGCCTTGGCGCCAGCCTTGTCGCCCGTCTCCATCATCAGGTCTGCCTGCAGCACCCGGAGGTCGACGTCGGTCGGCCCCTTCTCGAGCCCGAGCTTGACGTGCTCCATCGCCTTCGCGTGGTTGTTCTCGAACGCGTAGGTCCGCGCAATGAGACCTTCGAGCTGATACACGGTCGGGTACTTGGCGAGCATGTCCTCGTAGATCTTGCGCGCTTCGGGGATCTTGCCCCCCTGCGCGAGCTGCGCGGCCTGGGCGACGGCGGTATTGATCTCGACCGTCGGATCGACCTTCTCCGACGCCTTCGCCATCGTCACATTCACCGGCGGGACCTTGTCGTTGCGGATCTCGATGACCTCGCGGAACGTCTCGAGGCCCTCCTTGCCAATCTCCACCCGCCACTGGCCCTCGGCGAGGTTCTTGATCTTCCACTCGCCCTTCTTGTCGGTCCTGGCCTGCACCGGATCGGTCTGACCGACCATCACCGCCTGGACCACGGCGTCGGCGACGGGCTTGCCCTGATCGTCCACGGTTCGGCCCGACAGCGTGGCGCTGCCCTTCGACTGCCCGAACGCGGGAGCAGAGAGCAATGCCGCCATGACCAGAACACAGGACGCGATCGCCACACGGTATGCCTTCATGTTGTCTCCTGTTTTCTCCCCGCCCGGAACACACCGGCGCTCCGAAGATCCGCGGCGCCGGCTTTCAAGTCTAGCGCAAGCGGCCGCGCCTCGAAACTCCGGGCGGCACTCCGGGCCCCGGGAGCCCCGCGTTACCATACGGCGTGCTCAGAGCCACCCACCTCGTGCGCCGTTTCGGCGGCCGGCTGGCCGTGGACGACGTGACGTTCGAGGTGCAGCCGGGCCAGGTCTTCGGCCTGCTCGGGCCAAACGGGGCCGGCAAGACCACGACTCTCCGCATGCTGGGAGGGCTGATCCCGCCGACGAGCGGAGAGGTCCGCGTCAACGGGACGCGGTTCGATCGCGCCACCGGACCGGGGCTCCGCGCGCGCATCGGTTTTCTCACCGAGACGCCGGGCCTGTGGGACCAGATCACCGTCGCGGAGAACCTGGCCGTCTACGCGCGCCTCTTCGGCATGGCGGACGTGCCCGGGGCTGTGGAGCGCTCGCTGCGGCACTTCGCGCTCTGGGATCGCCGTGGCGACAAGGCGGGGCTGTTGTCGAAGGGCATGAAGCAGAAGCTCGCGGTTGCGCGGGCACTCGTCCACGATCCGCCGGTCGTCCTCCTCGACGAGCCGACCGCGAACCTGGACCCGGAGACGTCTCGCGGCGTGCGCGATCTCCTGCTCGATCTCCGCGATCGCGGGCGGGCGGTCGTGGTGTCCACCCACAATCTCGACGAGGTGGAGCGGGTGGCCGATCGCGTCGCCCTCATCAGCACGCGGCTCGTAGCGATCGGACGGCCGTCGGATCTCCGCCGCCAGTTGTTCGAGCGCCGTCTCGTTATCCGGCTGGGCGACGACGCGCCCGATCTTGCCGCGCTCCTCGACATCGCGGCCAGAGCCGGCGCACGCGATGTCCGCCAGACAACCGACGGATTGTCCATGGCACTGGATCGTCCAGACGAGGGCGCTCCGGCGATGGTGCGGGCGCTGGTCCTGGCTGGCGCATCGATTCGATCGGTCGTCGACGAAGATCCGTCGCTCGAAGAGGTCTACCTGCGGTTGCTGTCGAACGGATCGGTGACGCCGCCGCCGGAGCACAGCGCGTGAACGCCGGGCGCATCCGCACGCTCATCGCCAAGGAACTGCGGGAGTTCCGGTCGAGCCCGGCGGCCGTCCTGCCGGTCATCGCGCTCGTTGCGGTCTGCGTGGCCCTGCCGTTCTTCGTGCTGGTCGTGATTCCGCGCATCACGGGAGAATCGCTCGCCTCCGACCGCACCATCCGCGGCGTCGTTGCGCTCGCCGCACAGACGCAGCCGCATCTGGCGCAGCTCCCGCCAGGAACCGCGGCCGAGGCCTTTCTCTTCCAGCAGTTCCTGCTCCTCTTCCTTGTCGCGCCGATCGTGGGCGCCGTGTCGCTCGCGGCCTACAGCGTGGTTGGCGAAAAGCAGGGCCGCACACTCGAGCCGCTGCTCACCACCCCCATTACGACAGCGGAACTGCTGGTGGCCAAGGTGCTCGCGTCGTTCCTCCCCGCGCTGGTGGTCGAGGCCGTCGGACTCGCGGCGTATTTCGGGCTCGTGGCGATCTTCGGCGCCCCGGGCGTAGCGGCGGCGCTGCTCTCGACGCGGTCGCTGGTCATGGTCGGCCTGGTCGGCCCCCTCGCCTCGCTGGCCGCGCTGCAGATGACGATTGCGATCTCGTCGCGGGTGAACGACCCGCGGAGCGCGCAGCAGATCGCCGTCCTGCTGGTCCTGCCGCTGGTCGTCATGCTCGTCGGTCAGGTGGCCGGGGCCTTTGTCGTCACGACCCGGGTGCTGTGGATCATCTCGGGGGCGCTCGGCGTGCTCTGGGTTTCG
>JANPJN010000295.1:0-8988 GCA_031425515.1 Acidobacteriota bacterium
CCGCTGGCGCCGCCGCAGATTTCCGTCTCCACCTTCTACACCGGTGCCGACGCCCAGGCGGTCGAGACCGCGGTGACGACGCCGCTCGAGCAGGCGATCAACGGCGTCGAGGGCATGCTCTACATGACCTCGTCCAGCACCAACAGCGGCGCGAGCAACATCACCGTCACCTTCGACGTGACGCGCGACGTGGACATCGCGGCCGTGGACGTCCAGAACCGGGTGTCCACCGCGCTCGGCCGGCTGCCGACCGACGTCAGGACCAACGGCATCACGGTGCAGAAGGGCAACACCGGATTCGTGCTGGCGGCCGGCGTCTACTCGGAGAACGGGCAGTACGACTCGCTCTTCATCAGCAACTACATCGACGTCTACGTGAAGGACGCGCTCAAGCGGCTCGAGGGGGTGGGCAACGTCCAGATCTTCGGCGAGCGGCGCTACTCGATGCGGGTCTGGCTCGATCCGCGCAAGCTGGCGAGCCGCAGTCTCACGGCCGGCGATGTCGTCAATGCCCTGCGCGAGCAGAACGTACAGGTCGCGGCCGGGTCCATCGGCCAGGAGCCGATCCGGGGCGATCAGAAATTCCAGATCAGCGTTCGCGCGGCCGGCCGGCTCCAGGAGATCGGCGACTTCCAGAACGTCATCGTCAAGGCGGCCGCGGGCGGGACACTCGTGCGGCTGCGCGACGTCGGCACCGTGGAGCTCGGGGCCGAGGCCTATGGGTCGCAGCTGCGCTTTCAGGGGATCGACGCCGTCGGGTTCGGCGTCACGCAGCTGCCCTCGGCCAACGCCCTCGACGTCGAGCGCGCGGTCCGTGCGGAGCTCGACCGGCTCGCGCTGACCTTTCCCCCGGGGTTGAAGTACCGCATCGCGTTCAACACCACCCAGGTCGTCGCGGAGTCGATCCGCGAAGTGCTCATCACGCTGGCCGAGGCCATCGGGCTCGTCGTGCTCGTGATGTTCCTGTTCCTCCAGAGCTGGCGCACGACGCTCATCCCGACCATCACCATTCCGGTGTCGCTCATCGGCGCGTTTGCGTTCGTGAAGCTGATGGACTTCTCCATCAACACGCTCACGCTCTTCGGCATCATCCTCGCGACCGGTATCGTCGTGGACGATGCGATTGTCGTGATCGAGAATATCGAGCGGCACATCCAGGACTACCGATCGTCGGCGCGGAAAGCCGCGTCGGACGCGATGGGCGAAGTGTTCGGCGCCGTCATCGCGACCGCGCTCGTGCTCATTGCCGTGTTCGTCCCCGTGGCGTTCTTTCCGGGCACGACCGGCCGGCTCTACGCCCAGTTCTCGATGACCATTGCGTTCTCGGTGGCGCTGTCGGCCTTCAACGCGCTGACGCTGACGCCGGCGCTGTCGGCGCTGCTGCTCGACAGGAGCCATCACGGCAAGGGAGCGTTCTTCAGCGCCGTCGAACGGGTCATCACCGGCGGCACGAACCTGTACGTGTCGGTGCTGACGAGGCTGCTGCGGGTGCGGTGGGCGGTCGTCGCGGTCTTCGCGGCATCGCTCGGGCTGACGTGGTGGGTGTATCAGTCCGTGCCGAAGGCGTTCGTTCCTGCCGAGGACCAGGGGTACTTCATCACCATCGTCCAGGCGCCGGCCGGGGCCTCGCTGCAGTACACCGGCGGCATCGCGCGGCAGGCCGAGCAGATCCTGCTGAAGGATCCCGAAGTCGAGGGGGTGTTCTCGGTGATGGGGTTCAGCTTCAGCGGCGCGGCGCCGAATCAGGGGCTGATCTTCACGAGCCTCAAGCCGTTTGCCGAGCGCAAGGGGGCGGAGCACTCGCTGCAGGCGGTGATCGGACGGGTCTCGGGTCAGTTCGCCGGCATCAGCGGGGCGAACGTGTTCGCGACGCCTCCGCCGGCCATCCCCGGACTCGGGGCATTCGGCGGGTTCGAGTTCCAGGTGCTCGACCAGACGGGGACCGACATCAACGCGCTGGCGGCGGCCACCTATGCCATGGCGGGCGCGGGCAATCAGTCGCCGATGCTGGGCGGGCTGTTCACGTCCTTCACCGTCAACGATCCGCAGCTGACCGTGCAGATCGATCGCGACCGCGCGCTCTCGCTGGGGCTGCCGGTCGGCGAGGTGACGAGCGCGCTCCAGATTTATCTCGGCTCGCAGTACGTCAACGACTTCGACTTCAACAACCGCGCCTATCGGGTGTACGTGCAGGCCGACCGGGAGTTCAGGTCCGACCCGGCCGCGCTGAAGCAGTTCTACGTGCGCAACGCCACCGGCCAGATGATTCCGCTCGAGAGCGTCGTCCGGGTGAAGGAGACCACGGCGCCGCAGGTCATCAGCCACTTCAACATGTTCCGGTCGGCAGCCATCAACGGGTCGGCGGCCCCCGGCTACAGTTCCGGACAGGCGCTCGAAGAGATGCAGAACATCGCCGCGCGGACGCTGCCGCAGGGGATGTCCTATGCCTGGTCGGGGCTGTCGCTCGAAGAGAGCAAGGCCGGCCGGCAGTCGTTCCTGATCTTCGGGCTGGCGCTGCTGCTCGTGTACCTGACGCTGGCGGCACAGTACGAGAGCCTGGTGCTGCCCTTCATCGTCCTGCTCGGTGTGCCGCTCGCGGTGCTCGGCGCGCTCAGCGCGCAGTGGTTCAGGGGCTTCGCCAACGACGTGTACTGCCAGATCGGGCTCGTGATGCTGATCGGCCTCGCGGCGAAGAACTCGATCCTGATTGTCGAGTTCGCGGAACAGTTGCGGCACAAGGGGTCGAGCGTGATCGAGGCGGCGGTCGAAGCGGCGCGGATCCGGCTGCGGCCGATTCTGATGACGTCACTGGCCTTCATCCTCGGCGTGCTCCCGCTGGTGTTTGCGTCCGGCGCGGGCGCCGAGGCACGCAACTCCGTCGGCACGGCCGTGGCGGGGGGCATGATCCTGTCCACGTTCCTGAACGTGATCTTCATCCCGGTGCTGTATGTCGTGGTGCAAACCGTGCGCGGCGGCAAGTCCCCCGCATCGGCCGAGGGTCCCGGTCCTGAGCCCGCCACGGCCGGATAGGCAGGCCCGCTGCGCCAGTGCCCGCGCCACACCGCGTTGACACTATCGGAACTTGCGTAGTACGCTGCCCGGTCTATTTCTTTGAACAGATGGGCCTTGGGCAGGCGCTCGAGCGGTAGAACGTCAGCCACGCGGCGGGGCTGGACGGTCCCGACGGGCGCGGCCGGGCCTGGAGGAGAGCGGCTGATGAACATCGACGAACGGGTCGTCGACGGGGTGACGATTCTGGACCTCAAGGGCAAGATGACGCTCGGTGAGGGCGACGAGCTCCTGAAAGACAAGATCAATTCGCTCATCCAGCAGGATCGCAAGAAGCTGCTGCTCAACCTCGAAGGCGTGCCGTACATCGACAGCGCAGGTCTCGGCGAGATCGTGCGCACGTACACGACCGTGAGCCGGCAGGGGGGCAAGCTGAAGTTGCTGAACCTCACCAAGCGCATCCAGGACCTGCTCGCGATCACCAAGCTGCTGACCGTGTTCGAGACGTACGAGTCCGAACCGGATGCCCTCAAGAGCTTCAGCAGCTAGCCAGGCCGCGCAAGTACCCGCCGCGCTCTGATGGCGCGACACACACTTCCGGACAGCATCGAGGGACCCGGGCCTCACGGCGAGCGCGTCAGCGCTCCCGTGCGGCCGCTGGCCCTGAACCTCGTCCTGTCGCTCCGGCCCGCCCAGTGGACGAAGAACCTCATCATCTTCGCCGCGCTGCTGTTCGGGCAGCGCCTGCAGGACGTGCGCGCCGTGCTGTACGCCGTCGCCGCGTTCGGCGTGTTCTGCCTCCTCTCCGGCGTCGTGTATCTCCTGAACGACGTGGCCGATCGGGAGACCGATCGGAGCCATCCCGTGAAGCGGCGCCGGCCCATCGCGTCGGGTGCGCTGCCGGTCGGTGTGGCGCTCGCGTCGGCGGCGGCGCTGGCGGTGGTGGCGCTCGGCACGGCGTTCTGGCTGCGCCCGGCATTCGGCGTGGTGGGCGCGATCTATGTGGCGCTTCTCGCCTCCTACTCCGGTCCCCTCAAGCATGTCGTCATCATCGACGTGCTGACGATCGCGGTCGGGTTCGTGCTGCGCGCAGCCGCGGGGGCGATCGTGATTGACGTGCCGATCAGCCACTGGCTGCTGTTCCTGACGATCCTGCTGGCGCTGTTCCTCGCGCTCAGCAAACGGCGCCACGAGCTGGTGCTGCTGGCGGACGGCGCCACGAGCCACCGGCCGATTCTCGAGCAGTACACGCCGTATCTCCTCGACCAGATGATCGCCGTCGTCGCCGCCTCCACGCTCGTCGCGTACGCGATTTACACCGTGGCGCCGGAGACGATCGACAAGTTCGACACACAGCTGCTCGGGCTGACGCTGCCGTTTCCGCTCTACGGGATCTTCCGGTACCTTTATCTGGTCCATCAGAAGGACGGCGGGGGCAGCCCGGCCGAGATGCTGCTGACCGACCGCCCGCTGCTCGCCTGCGTCGCCCTCTGGGCCCTGGCGGTGGTCGCGATCATCTACGGCCCCAACGTGGCGTTTCTCGATGGACTCATCAGTTAGCTGAAGACATGGCCAAAGCCCGCGTCGCACTGCTCCGCACCACGCCCGCCACCGTGCTCAGGGACTATCACTCGGTGATGAACCTGGCGGGCTACCAGGACGTCATCGCGCGCGACGCCGACACCGCGCTGAAGGTGAACATCTCCTGGCACTTCTTCTTCCCCGCGACCTCCACCACGCCCTGGCAGCTCGACGGCGTCGTCCGCGCGATGAAGCAGGACGGGTACGACCCGGCGCTCATCCATGCCTGCCACAACCGTACGGTCGTGATCGATGCGCACCTCGGAGAGCGCGAGAACAAGCAGATCAACGTCGTCCAGGCGCACGGGCTGCGGAACATCCACATCTACGAGACGGAAGAGTGGATCAATATCCGCGATGCAGTCGGCGACCTGACGAAGAAGTTCACCTGCCTCAACGAGGTGTACCCGAAGGGCTTCATGATTCCGAAGCGCTTCATCGGGGAGAACATCATCCATCTGCCGACGGTGAAGACCCACGTCTTCACGACGACGACCGGGGCGATGAAGAATGCCTTTGGCGGGCTGCTGAACGAGCACCGGCACTGGACCCATCCCGTGATCCACGAGACGCTCGTGGATCTGCTGATGATCCAGCAGAAGATCCACAGGGGCGTGTTCGCGGTGATGGACGGCACGTTTGCCGGCGACGGGCCCGGCCCGCGCTGTATGGTGCCCTACGTGAAGGACGTGATCCTGGCGAGCGCCGACCAGGTGGCGATCGATGCCGTCGCGGCGAAGCTGATGGGGTTCGACCCGCTGTCGATCAAGTTCATCCGGATGGCGCACGAGCTCGGGCTGGGCTGCGGCGACCCGCGCGACATCGAGATCGTGGGCGACACCGAGGCGGGGGCGCAGAACTGGCACTTCGTCGGCCCGTTCAAGAAGATGACGTTCGCCTCGCGGATGCAGCACCATATCTACTGGGGCCCGATGAAGAAGCCGATCGAGTGGTCGCTGAAGACGGTGCTGGCCCCCTGGGCCTACATCGCCAGCGTCCTCTACCACGACAGCTTCTGGTATCCGGTCAACGCCAAGCGCCTGATGCGCGACGTGCTGGCGAGCCCGTGGGGGCGGCTGTTCCGGAACTGGGAGACGGTCAAGGCCGACGGCAGCGGCTATCCGGACGTCGGCACCGACGTCGCCCAGATCGAGAAGACGGGCACGCGGGCCTTCTACGAGTCGATCGGGATCCTGGGCACCTGCATCAAGGAAGCCCCCGAGTTCGGAAGCCGTCGGCGCAAGAAAGCCGCCGAGGCGGCGAAGTAAGGCCGGTTGCGGCCATCAGCGAGTCTGGAAGAGCACTCTATGACCGATGTATCAGTCCGATCGGACAACGTGGATGTCGAGCAGATCATGCGGCAGATCCGCTCGCGGATCCGGGAGAAGCGCGGGGTGGACTACACCGAGGAGGAGATTCGCGAGCTGGCCTCGGTCAAGCTCGAGAAGTTCCTCGACCCTCGGGGCGTACGATCCGACCTCCTCGAGCAGTTCCGCCGGAAGCGTGAGGCGTCGCTGCCGCCGAACTTCGCCTTCGAGGACACGACGCTCTTCGAGACTCACCGCGGCTTTCTCCGCTTCATGCGGCGCCTGCTGCGGCCGATCCTGAAGCTGTTCCTCAACCCGAACCCGCTCATCGAAGCGCTGCACATCCAGTCGAAGCTGAACGCGCAGCAGGCGGCGCTCGAGCCGCTCTACTACGAGGTCATCCACAACCTGGTGCTGGAGACGACGAGGCTCGGGATCGAGGTGAAGAACCTCAAAATGCGGGTCGAGTCCATGTCGAGCCGGCTTGATTTCGACGAACGCCGGGCGCGGGCGCTCGAAGGGGTGGTGCAGTACCGGCCGGGCGCCGTGCCGCCGCTCCAGCCGGCGTCCGGTGGTGGGGCCGCCGCCGAGCGGCCGCTGACCGAAGCGGAGCAGGCCGAACGCCGCTCGCGTCGCCGCCGTCGGCGTGGACGCCGGCGTCCCGGTGAGGGACGCGAGGGAGGCGGGGCGCAGGAGTCGTCTGGCGCCGAAGGGGAGGCAGCCGCGCCGAAGCCGCAGAGCGGCGAAGGCGGGCCGATCGAATCGTGAAGCTTGCGGTCGTCGTGCAGCGCTACGGCGCGGCCATCAACGGCGGGGCGGAACTGCACGCGCGCTATGTGGCAGAGCGCCTCTCGCGCCACGCCGACGTCGAAGTCGTCACGACCTGCGCGCGCGACTACGTGACGTGGCGCAACGAATGGCCCGCCGGGGTAGAAACGGTCAACGGCGTCCGCGTGCGCCGCTTCCCCGTCCGGCGCGAGCGCAATCCGCTGCGCTTCGGCCGGCTGTCGCACCACGTCTTCGATCAGACACATTCGGTCGCCGACGAACTGGCGTGGCTCACGAGCGAAGGGCCCGAGAGCCCGGCGATGATCGCGCACCTGTCAGAGACAGTCGCCGACCTCGATTTCGTCCTCCTGTTCAGCTATCGCTACTATCACGCCTGGCACGGGGCACGGCGATTTCCTTCGAAGGCGGTGCTCGTGCCGACGGCCGAACGCGATCCTGCCATCGGCCTGTCGATCTTCGGGCCCACGTTCAGAGGCGTCCGGGCCGTCATGTACAACTCGCACGAGGAGCAGGCGATGATCCACGCGGCGACGGGCAATGCGCACGTGCCCGGCGTGGTCGTGGGAGTCGGATCGGAAGTTCCCTCGCACACCGAGCCCGACAGGTTCCGCCGCAAGTTCAATCTGCAGCGCCCCTTTGCGATCTACGTCGGACGCATCGACGAGAACAAAGGTTGCGGCGAGCTCTTCGCCTTCTTCCAGCGCTACGCCGCGACCTTCCCGCGGGGGCTCGATCTGGTGCTCATCGGCAGTGCCATCATGCCGGTGCCGCAGCACCCGCGCATCCATCACCTCGGCTTCCTGCCGGATGAAGACAAGTTCGACGCCATCGCCGCCTCGGACGTCCTGATCATGCCCTCGTACTTCGAGAGCCTGTCGATGGTGGCGCTCGAGGCCTGGGCGCTGGGCCGTCCGGTGCTCGCCAACGGCCGGTGCGACGTGCTCAAGGGGCAGTGCATCCGCAGCCGGGCCGGGCTGTACTACGAGCGCTACGAGGAGTTCGCCGAAACCCTGTTCGCGCTGGAATCCAACGGCCCGCTGCACCGCCGGCTCGGCGAGAACGGCCGCGCCTGGTTCGACCGGCACTACACCTGGCCGGTCATCGAACAGAAATATCTCGACATGTTCGATCGTCTGCGCCGCGAGGACGCCGTCGGCGCGCCGCGCGCCATCGAGCCGCTGCCCGGCTGGCTGGCGCGACGCAGGCGTGACGTGCCCGCGGCCTCGTCTGTCCTGGCCGGCATCCCGTCGGGCGCCGTGGCGCCGGCCTCCCGCGAGGATCTGTCCCGCTCCGCATGACACACGATCCCGGCCGGCCGCCTCGCGTCCATCAGGTGCTCGCCACGCTCGGGTACGGCGATGCCATCGGCCACGAAGTGCTCGGCATCCGCCGCGTGCTCCGGGCTGCCGGCTACGAGTCGAACATCTACGTCGAAACGGCAGACCCGCGCCTCGAAGACGAGACGCTCGACTACCGCGATCTCGTCGGCGTCGCCTCCCCTTCCGACATCCTGATCCATCACTTCTCGATCGGCTCTCGCGCCTCTCGAACGGCATACGCGCTCCCGGGGCGGATGGTCCTCGTCTACCACAACATCACGCCGCCGGAGTATTTCATCGGCGTCCACAAGGATCTGGTCACGCTCTGCTTTCGCGGCCGCCGCGAGCTCACGGCCTACATCGACCGGTGCGAGCTCGCCCTGGGCGACTCGGACTACAACCGGCAGGAGCTCGAGGCGCTCGGCTTCCGTCCGACCGGCGTCCTTCCGGTCGTTCCCGGCTTCTCCCATCTGGACGGCGTCCCCGATCGCGCGATGCCAGGGGAGTTCGACGACGGGTGGACGAATGTGATGTTCGTGGGCCGCGTCATCCCGAACAAGAAGTTCGAGGACGTGATTCGCGCCTTCCATGCCTATCGGACTCGGCACAACCCGCGCGCGCGGCTCCTGCTCGTCGGTTCCTACAGCGGCTTCGAGCGCTATCTCGCGATGCTTCAATCGCTCGTCGCGCGCCTCGGGACGCCGGACGTCCATTTTCTCGGGCACGTGTCGAACGAGGAGCTGACGGCGCTCTACGGCGTGGCCGATCTGTTCCTGTGCGCGAGCGAGCACGAGGGCTTCTGCGTGCCGATCGTCGAGGCGTTCCACATGCGCGTGCCGGTGCTCGCGTTCGCCTCGACGGCGATTCCCGCCACGATGGACGGCGGCGGCGTGCTGTACGAATCGAAGGACCCGCTCGACGTCGCGGCCCTGATGGACGCCATCCTCACCGACCCGCGCATCGAGGACGCCGTCGTCCGATCG
>JANPJN010000296.1:0-7077 GCA_031425515.1 Acidobacteriota bacterium
CCGGGGCCACAGCCCGCCGCTGCCGGGATTGAAGCTCCCGACCTTCTTCGTGGCGAGATCGTACGAGTAGAACTGGTTGGGGTTGCCGCCGCACCCCTGCGCGGTGGTCGTGTACACCACGTTGTTGACGAGGTTCAACGCATACGGCTTGCCGTTGGGGGGCAGGAACAGTTCGGGCGGCGCCAGATCCTCACCCGTGGCCACATCGAGCTGACGCAGGCGTCCGTCCCACGACACCGCGTAGATCCTGTACTTGCCCGGCCCCTCTCCCGGCCCAATCACCGGCGTCGCCGTGAGCCCTCCCGGACAGAGCGGCCCGCCGCCCCGTCCGCCCACGGGCTCCTGGAACGTGCTGTCGAAGTGTCGCTTCCAGATCTGCGTGCCCTTCTCGACATCGACGCCGTACAGATTGTCGGAGATGCCGGCCACCACGGCGATCTCTCGGGGCCCGGCGGATGTCGCGACGTCGCTCACGATGAGGGGCGCGAACAGATTGTGAAGCTGGCGCGGCTTGTTGTCGGTCTGCAGGGACCACAACAGCTTCAGCCCCTTCACCGTCTCGGGCGTGATCAGCGTTTCGTTGCGCTGCCACGACGTGCGCTCCGGGTCGGCGCCATCGGCCAGCCAGTTCGCCTTCTTGTCCTGCGCGACCAGGGAGGGCCCGCCAAACGGCACCCACGCGGCCGCCACGACCGCCGCGCCTACGACCAGTCTTCTCATCCTGCGACTCCTTCGGGAACGGACCGCTTGCGGGGGCCAGCGCGCTCGGGCCCTGTTGTACCGGCGCAGACGGATCGCGTCAACTCTTTTCAGCCGGACGAGTCCGAGGCCGCGGCAGGAGGGCCCGCTGCGTCAGCGCTGGAGCCTGGCATGTCTGAGTCCTACCGGGGGCCCAGCACGACCCTGATCGCCGCGAGCTCGTCGGCATTGACCGTGTGCCCCATGCCCGGGTAGATGCGCTCGTCCACGTCTGCCGCCAGCGCACGAAGCACATCGGCCGATTCCCGGACGCGCTCTACGGGGATGTGCGCATCGATGTCGCTGCAGCCGAGGAAGACCGGCGTGCCGGCGAGGGTCCCCGGGTAGTCGCGCGGAGTGCCCGGGGGGCCGATGAGACCGCCGCTGAGACCGACGATGGCCGCATATCGGCGCGCATGGCGCGCCGCGAACTCGAGAGACAGGCAGGCGCCCTGCGAGAATCCCATGAGCGCGACGCGCTCGGCCGGGAGGCCGCCCTGCGCCAGCTCCTCGATCAGCCGCGCCAGCGTGCGCAGGCCCGAGGTGATCCCGGGCTCATTCCGCTCGATCGGCGACAGGAATGAATACGGATACCACGAGTGGCCGGCCGCCTGCGGGGCCAGCCACGCCACATCGGTCAGGCCGGTCTCCTCGGCGAGGCCCAGCATGTCCTGGGCCGATCCCCCGCGGCCGTGCACGAGGATGACGCCAAGGCGCGCCGCGCTCGGCGCCACGCCGCGGCGCACCACGGGCTGCCCCGCATGAGGATCGCTGCTGTCTGCCATCTGGGGTACCCGCTCCTCGATCTGTTGATTCGACTCCCTGTTGGTTCGATCCGGGGTCCCTCCGCCCGGGCCTCCCGACGCGCGTCCGTTTGAACACCCCTGCAAACCGCGCCGTGAACGTTTACCATAGGGGGCGCGCGCGCGGCCAGCGTTCCGACGGAGGTTCGCGGTCGATGGCTCCGCCGCGCGCCGATCGTCGAAAGGCCCCGACGCCGGCAAGGCCGGGTCCCACTGCTTCCCGAGGAATGATTTGATGCGACCAGAGACTAGTGTGGCCGTCGCAGCCTTCGTGCTGCTGGCGTCGATCGCGGGGCGGCCGGCGGCGCAGGGGGCGCCCGCCCAGACGCCTCCTCCGCAATCCGTCGCCCCTCAGACCGCACCCGCGCCCAACGCCCCTCCGGGTGGCGCGCAGGCACCGGTGCCCGTGCAGGGCGGACGGGGCCGCGGCAATCCCGCGACCTTCCCCGCGCAGCAGCGTCCACCGGGCGACCCGGCGCTCATCTCGCGGGGCCAGTCGCTCTACGGCGTCAACTGCCGCCTGTGCCACGGCCCGGATCTGCGCGGCGGCGACATGGGCGGGGTCAACCTCCTGCGCTCGCAGCTCGTGCTGAACGACCAGAAGGGCGAGTTGATTCTCCCGGTCGTCAAGGGGGGCCGCCAGAACCCCGGCATGCCGCCCATGCCTCCATTTCCAGCCCTGCCAGACAGCGACGTGATCGCGCTGGCGGAGTACATCCACAGCGTGGCCGCCACGATGCGCGGGCAGGGCAATCCGCCGCCGGGCTCCGAGCCCGTCGTCCTCAACGTCGTCGTGGGAAACGCCGCGGCGGGGCAGGCGTATTTCACGGCGAAGTGCAGCTCGTGCCACTCACCCGCCGCCAATGACCTGAAGGGCATTGCGTCGAAGTACACCGATCCGATGCTGCTGCAGACTGCCTGGGTCGCCGGCGGCGGCGCGGGCGGCGGCCGAGGGGGCCGCGGCGGCGGCGGGGGTCCGGTATCGGCGGCACGGACGGTGACGGCGACCGTGACGATGCCGTCGGGCCAGAAGATTCAGGGAGCGCTCGACCGGATCGACGACTTCATCGTGGTCATCCGGCAGACTGATGGACCGCCGCGGGCCATCCGGCGCGACGGCGCCGTCCCGAAAGTGGAGATTCACGATCCGCTCGATGGCCACCGCCAGTTGCTGACGGTGTACACCGACAAGGACATTCACGATGTGACGGCTTATCTGGTGACGCTGAAATGACATTCAAACGAGCGATGATCACGGCTGCTCTGGCGGCCGCACCGGTGCTGCTCATGGGACAGGGTCAAGGCGGGGTGGACCCGGCCTCGATGCTGAAGCCGCTGGCTGAGTCCTGGCCCACCTATTCCGGCGACTACACGGGCCGGCGATTCAGCGCGCTGACGCAGATCAATCAGACCAACGTCAAGAACCTCACGCTGGCGTGGGTGTCGAAGGTGACGCCGGGCCCGGGCGCGGCGGCCGGATTTGGCGGGCGCGGCGGCGGTGGCGGGGCTGCGCCGGTCATCGTCGGCGGCGAAGGATCGGGCGAGTTCGCCGCCGGTGGAAACGCCAACATCAAGGGGGCCATCCTGCAGGTGGACGGCGTGCTCTATCTGTCGACGCCCGATAACGCGTGGGCGATCGACGCGCGCGACGGGCGCGAGCTCTGGCACTACTACTGGAAGACGAAGGGAGGCACCCACATCGGCAGCCGCGGGATGGGGATGTGGAACAACTACCTTTACTTCGAAACGCCGGATAACTACCTCGTCTCGCTCGACGCAAAAACCGGCAAGGAGCGCTGGCACGTCGAGATCGCCGACTTCGACCAGCAGTACTTCTCCACGATGGCGCCGATCGTCATCGGAAACCATGTCCTCGCCGGCACGGGCAACGACCTCGATGCGCCGGGCTTCCTGCAGTCGTTCGACCCCGAGACGGGCAAGCTGAAGTGGAAGTTCTATACCGTGCCGATGAATCCCGGCGACCCGGGGCTCGAGACGTGGCCAAGTCTGGAGGCTGCGCGCCACGGCGGCGGGCAGGTCTGGATTCCGGGCGTCTACGACCCGGAGACCAAGCTCTATATTTTCGGCACCGGCAACCCGACCCCTGGCTATACGGGCGTGGCGCGCAAGGGGGACAACCTCTTCACCTGCTCGCTGGTCGCCGTCAATGTCGAGACCGGGAAGATGGCGTGGTACTACCAGACATCTCCGCACGACACGCACGACTGGGACTCCGCACAGACGCCGGTTCTGATCGACGGCGTCGTCAATGGCCGGCCCCGCAAGATGGTGTCCACGGCGGCACGCAATGGCTACTTCTTCACCGTGGATCGGGTGACGGGAGAAAGCATCGCGACGAGCAAGTATGGAACGACCACCAACTGGGCAACCGGCCTGCGGAAGAACGGCGCGCCCGAGCCCAATCCCGAGAAGGAAGCCACCATTCCCGGGTCGCTCGTGTCGCCGGTCGAAGGGGGCGTGACGAACTGGCCGCCGCCGGCCTACTCCCCCGACACGGGCCTCTTCTACACCCAGGAGAACAACGGGTTCCAGCTCATATACCTGACCGATCCGGACCCCCGCGGTTCGATGGGGCTCGGCGGGAAGCAGACAATGGCCGTCGGGGCGCATCCCAGCTACCTGACCGCAATCGATCCCAAGACGGGCAAAGTGGCCTGGCGCCATCAATACCCGGGTAACAGCGGCGGCGGAGGGGCGGGCCTGCTGGCCACGGCCGGCAAGCTGCTCTTCGCCGGCGACAAGGGGGGCAACATCGTCGCGCACGATCCGGCGACCGGCAAGCCGCTCTGGCACTCGCGGATCGGGACGATCTCGAATGCGCCGCAGACCCACATGATCGATGGTCGCCAGTATCTGCTCGTGGCGGTCGGCGATACGCTCTACGCCTACACGCTGTACTGAGCCGCGGCGTCGACCCTGAACACGGAAAGAGCCCGGCGCAATCGCCGGGCTCTTTTCCTTGTACACGGATGTGACGGACGAGCGCGGACGAACACAGAGGGATCCCGCTGTGGCGGGCCCGGCGCGCTTCGCGCGCGGGCCAGGAGACATCACGGTGGGCCAAGGTCTGAGCGTGTGTGAACAGCTCGATACCTCCGCGCCATCCGTGGAAGTCCGTGTCGTCCGCGTAAGTAGACGCCCGGTGCGCCCGTGCGATGCGTGATTCCGTGGAATCAGCGGGAGAGGTCGTGGTCCATCGTTTCCCTCGTCCCCAGCAGGCCGGCGAAAGTCACGGCGGCCGCGAGGGTGAGGTAATAGCCGACGTACGGCAGGCCGTAGGTCCTCGCGAGCCAGGTGGCGATGTACGGGGCGAGCGATGCGCCGAACACGCCGGCCAGATTGAAGGTCAGCGAGCTGCCGGTGTAGCGCACCGCGGTCGGGAAGAGCTCCGACAGCGCGGTACCGAGCGGGCCGTAGGTCAGTCCCATCAGCGACAGCCCCACGGCCATCATGATCACGGCCCCGGTGGTGCCCGACTCCAGGAGCGGGGCGAGGAGGAAGCCGAAGCCGGCGATCAGGGCCGTCACCCACAGGAGCGTCCGCCGCCTGCCGGCGCGGTCGGCGAGCACGGCGGAGATCGGGATCGTCAGCGCAAAGAACAGAATCCCGAACAACTGGATCAGCAGGAACTGCTGTCGCGTGTAGCCCAGAGCGGTGGTGCCCCACGACAGCGCGAAGACGGTCATCAGATAGAAGAGCACGAACGTCGCCAGCGCGCTGAGCGTGCCGAGCAGCAGCGTGCGTGGATGATCCCGAAAGACGACCGCCATCGGCAGCTTCACCCGTTCGCGACGCCCCAGCGCCTCCGTGAAGACCGGTGTCTCCGTAATCGTCAACCGGACATAGAGTCCGACGACGACCAGCAGGGCGCTCGCCAGGAAGGGGATGCGCCAGCCGTAGCGGAAGAACTGATCGTTGCTGAGCCACTGCGACAGGACGAGAAAGATCGCGCCCGAGCAGAAGAACCCGAGCGGCGCCCCCAGTTGGGGAAACATGCCGTACCACGCGCGGCGTCCCGGCGGCGCATTCTCGATGGCGAGGAGCACCGCCCCTCCCCACTCGCCCCCGAGACCGAGCCCCTGGCCGAACCGGCAGAGCGCGAGCAGCAGCGGCGCCGCCACCCCGATGCTCGCGTAGGTCGGCAGCATCCCGATCATCACGGTCGAAATGCCCATCGTCAGCAGCGCCGCCACGAGCGTCGTCTTGCGGCCGACGCGGTCGCCGAAGTGGCCGAAGAGCGCCGAGCCGATGGGCCGGGCCAGAAACGCGATCGCAAATGTGGCGAGTGAGGCCAGGGTGGCGGACGCGGGATCGGACGCCGGGAAGAACAGCGAAGGAAAGACCAGCACGGCGGCGGTGGCGTAGATGTAGAAGTCGAAGAACTCGATGGTGGTCCCGATCAGGCTGGCGAAGAGCACCTGACGCGGGGTGTTGCGGGCGGGCTGCGTCATGGACGCGGCTCGGCCGGCTTCGACAGTGCGCCGGTCCCGGGCAGGATGGCTTCGGTCAACACCCGGCCCGCCGAGCCAGACGGCACAGTGATGTTCAGCAGCGTCGCAATGGTCGGCGCCGCATCGTTCAGCGCGACCGGGGCGGCGTAGCGCCCGGCCCTGAGGCCGGGCCCCATCAGGATCAGCGGCACGTCCGCGTCGTAGTTGTAGGGCGTGCCGTGGGTCGTTCCGGTCGCTCCCCGAATCCAGTTCGGCTCGAGCACAATCTCGAGGTCTCCGGACCGGGCCGCATTGAACCCCGCCAGCACCCGTCGGCCCACACGATCGCCGGCGACCTGGCCTCGCAGAAGTTGATCGCGCGTGTAGACGCGTGCGACATGGCCGCCAGCAGCTCCCGCCGCGGCCTCGGCCGCCACACGGCGCACCTCCGCGGGGTCCAGCTTCTTCTTCGCGATGAGCGCGTAGTTCAGATAGGGCGACGTACCCGCTGTGGCCAGAATCCATTTGCCGGATCCGAAGCGTGCCTGGAGAGCCTTTTCGATCGGATCGAAGAGCGAGGGGCCGTCCGTGCGGCCGCCGCTCATGCGATGCTCGATCATGGTCTCCGGCAGCGGAGCCACGCCGTGGTCAGAGGTGAACATGACGAGGGTGTTCGCCAGGCCCACGCGTCGATCGACGGCTTCGAGCAGCTCGCCGATGGTGGCGTCCGTCTTCACGGAGATGTCGCGCACCTCCGGCGAGTCCGGCCCGTACTTGTGCCCGACCGAATCGTTCGACGAGAAGCTGACACTGAACACGTCCGTGACCCCGCGCTGCCCCAGTTGCTCGTGCTCGAGCGCTTCGGTTGCCAGCGTCAGCAACAGATCGTTGCCGAACGGGCTCGCGAAGACCGCGGAGTACAGCGTCGCTTCGGGCGTCTTCGGCAGGACGTGCGGCTCGGTGGGCGCGCCCTGCGCCAGCGTCCAGCTCTTCCCCGCGTAGCCGTCCGCGAGCTTGCGCGCGTTCAGCGAACTCACCCACGACGGCAGCGCGCGGAAATAGTACGAGCTGCTGACAAAGGCGCC
>JANPJN010000297.1:0-4104 GCA_031425515.1 Acidobacteriota bacterium
CGCCGCTGAGCAGCTCGAGACCCTCCGCGCCATTCGCCGTCGCCAGCGCAAACAGCGCCTCGAGCTCGCCGATGTCCTGTGCCCGTGCCGCGGTGATGAGCTTGCCGCACCGGAGATGGGGCACGCCATACTTCGCGCAGAACTCGTAGAGGAGCCGCTGCCCCTCGACACAGAGCGTGGCCTTCAGCGTGCCGGTCGGATAATAGATGCCCGCATGGAGTACCCCGCTGTTGTGAGTACTCGTCTCCATCCCCGCGCGCGTCCGGCGTTCTACGATGGCGATCGTCCGGTCACCCGTCGCCAGTTCCGCCGCGCACGCGAGCCCGACCACGCCGGCACCCACAATCAGGATGTCAATCTCTTCCATGCGCAGGAACCGGAACCTCGTAGAACTCCGTAGAACCTAATTTCGAAGGACGTATCGCGAGAGTGCGGCCTGCCAGGATGGCATCTCGATCCCGGCGCCCCGCAGCTTGTCGTTCGAGAGCGCGCAGTACTTCGGACGCCTGGCGCGGAGCTGCACCGAGTCCACGCTCACCTCCTCGAACGACGCCTTCCGCCCCAGCAGACGCGCGGCCTCGGTGGCAATCCCCAGCCAGGTCGTGACGCCGGTATTCACGCAGTGATACAGCCCGCCCTCCGGACGCCTCTCGATGATCCGAAGCGTGGCATCCGCGACATCGTCCACGTAGCTCGGCGTGACGGTGCGATCAACGAAGACGCGGACGATCTCGTCCTTCCGGATCCCTTCGAGAATGCGATCGACGCTGCTCCGGGCGAGCTCCCCGCCGAACAGGCTCTCCACTCGCAG
Organism: Acidobacteriota bacterium; assembly: GCA_031425515.1. Taxonomy (GTDB): domain Bacteria; phylum Acidobacteriota; class Vicinamibacteria; order Vicinamibacterales; family 2-12-FULL-66-21; genus JALZOC01. The sequence goes on from JANPJN010000297.1 coordinate 812, forward strand.
GATGTAGTGAAGCGGCGCGTCGGCGGCAAACCATTCGCCGAGCAGTTTCGAGAGGCCGTAGTTGCTCGCCGGCGCCGGGGTGTCGGTCTCCGTGTAAGGCACGGATGCACGTCCGTCGAACACGAAGTCGGTGCCGTAATGGATGAACACCGCGCCGGTATCGCGCGCGGCGCGCGCGAGCGAGAGCACGCCGAACGCATTCGCCTCGAGCGCTGCCGCGGGATCCTCCTCGGCCTGATCCACGGCGTTGTACGCCGAGCAGTTCACGACGACATCGGGTGCGGCCGCGCGCACCGCGCGCATCACGTCCGCCTCGACGCGGATGTCGAGCTCCCGGCGCGTCGTCGCCACGACGTCCATCGTGGGGGAAAAGCGCCGGACGACGGCCCGGCCAAGCTGGCCGGCGGCTCCGGCCACGAAGACCCGCATCACGCCGCGAGCGCGTCGTGCAGCGCCGCCACGACGGCCTCCTGCTGGTCTTCGTGCAGCTCGCCGTAGATCGGCAGGGCCAGCGTCGAGCTCGCCGCCGCTTCGGCGTGCGGGAAATCGCCCGGTGCATACCCGAGATCGGCGAAGCACGCCTGGAGGTGGAAGGGGACCGGGTAATAGATCTCCGTGGCGATCCCCCGCGCCGCCAGGAACGCACGCACGCCGTCACGTCCCGGAACCGCGACGACGTACTGGTTGAAGATGTGGTCGCAGCCCTCAGCCACCTCGGGAAGGACGATGCGGGAGGTCAGGCCCGCGGCGGCGAACAGCCGTCCGTATCGCGCGGCATTCTCGCGCCGCATGGACGTCCATCGCGCCAGGTGCGGCAGCTTCACGCGCAGCACCGCGGCCTGAAGCGTGTCCATGCGGAAATTGCCGCCGATGCGCGTGTGGATGTACTTCGGCTCCGCGCCGTGATTGCGCAGCAGCCGCACTTCGTGGGCCAGGACGGCGTCCCCTGTCGTCACGAGGCCGGCATCGCCGAACGCTCCCAGGTTCTTGCTGGGAAAGAAGGAGAAGCAGCCGGCCGTACCCATCGAGCCGGCCGTCTGCCCGCGGTACGTGGCGCCGATGGCCTGGCAGGCATCCTCGATGACAGCCACACCGGAGACGGAGGCCGCGGCCAGGATCCGATCCATCTCGGCGCACAGGCCGTACAGGTGCACCGGCATGATCGCTTTTGTCCGCGGCGTCAGGGCTGCCGCCACCGCCGACGGATTGAGGTTGTAGGTCTGCGGATCGATGTCCACGAGCACCGGGGTCGCGCCGACGCGCACGATGGAGCCGGCGGTCGCGAAGAACGAATAGGTGCTCGTGATCACTTCGTCGCCCGGGCCGATGCCGAGCGCCATGAGCACGGCGAGCAGCGCGTCGGTGCCCGACGACACCGCGATCGCATGCGCGACGCCGAGATGTTCCGCGATCTCCCGCTCGAACGCCTCGACATCCGGCCCCATGATGTAGCGCTGGCTGTCGCACACCCGGGCCATCGCGGCGAGGATCTCGTCCCGCAGCGGCCGGTACTGCGCCTCGAGGTCGAGGAGCGGCACGGCGGCGCGGGTGGCGTCGGTCATCGAACGACGATCTCCGGCGAGCCCCAGAGCGCGAGATCGTTGTCCTGGTTGTCGCCCTTGCCCGGCTCGCTGCTGTTCGTGTTGAAGATGAGCGCGACCTGTTCGCCGGCATAGCCCGACAGATCGAGCTTGACCGGAATCCATCGACGGTCCGTCGTATTCGCGAACGGATCGACGTGCTGCGTGAAGAGCTGCTCGTAGGCCCGGCCGTCCGACACGCCGACGTGGAACTTCACCCCGTCCCCCGGCTTCTCCCATGCCTCGGGCTTCAGGCCCACCGACACCCACAGCCACCCATCGTCTGGCACCGTCACGTTCCACGTCAGACGCGTGCCGCTCGTCGGGGCGATCGAGATGGCGCGCCTAGTCTCCCCTTTCAGCTCGACGTCGCCCACGCTGAAGATTCCGGGATTCGGCTGCTTCTTCGCGGACTCGAACTGGGCCACCAGGTCGATGGACGGGGCATCACCGCCGCGCCGGAACAGCAGCCACCCGGCGACGACCAGAAGGATGATGACGACAACGGTGAGTGCGGTGCGATTGGCCTTCATGACTGCTCTGCCTCCGATTCGACAAACGCCTCAATCTACCACGCGTGCGCTAGCGCACGCGCTCCTTCACCGCCGCGCGCGTCTCGCGATCCGCGTCGCGCTTCTTCACCGTTTCCCGCTTGTCGTGGGCCTGCTTGCCGCGCGCGAGCCCCAGCGCGACCTTCACGTGCCCGTTCTTGAAGTACATGCGCGTCGGCACGAGCGTGAGGCCGCGCTCGACCGTTCGGCCGATGAGCTTTCTGATCTCCTGACGATGGAGCAGGAGCTTGCGACGGCGGGTCGGCTCGTGATCGGCGTAGCCGCGGTGGCTGTAGGCGTTGATGTGCACGTTGAACAGCCAGATCTCGCCGTCCTCCACCGAGGCGTAGCTGTCGCGCAAGTTCACGTTCCCTTCGCGGATCGCCTTGACCTCCGTCCCGAGCAGCGCGACGCCCGCCTCCCAGGTTTCGAGGATGTGGTAGTCGTGGAACGCCTTGCGGTTCTCCGCAATGCTTTTCTGCGCCTGCTCGCGTTCACTTCTCACGTCTGTCACTGCTCCCGGAAATCGAGTCCTGCATGGACGCCGTGGCGCCGGAGGCCCGACCGCACTCGAACGCCATGGTCAGGAGGCCTGCACGCCGCCGGCCAGCCGGGCCGCCAGAGCCACTGCCTCGATCATGCTGGAGGGATCGGCCAGGCCCCTGCCGGCAATGTCGAACGCCGTCCCGTGATCGACCGACGTGCGAATGATGGGTAAGCCGAGCGTCACGTTGACGGCCTTGCCGAACGCGAGGAGCTTGACCGGGATGAGCCCCTGGTCGTGATAGCAGGCGATGACCGCATCGAACTCGCCGCGGACCGCCCGCACGAAGAGCGTATCGGCCGGCAGCGGCCCGGTGATGTCCACGCCGCGCTGCCGTGCGGCGGCCACCGCCGGCGCGAGCACGTCCTGCTCTTCCCGTCCCATGAGCCCGTGCTCCCCGGCGTGCGGATTGAGCCCCGCGAGCGCGAGCCGGGGCGACGGGATCCCGAAACGAGGCAGGCCACCGGCCGCGAGGTCGATGACGCCGCCAAGCGTCTCGCGGGTCAGAGCCGCGGACACGTCCGCCAGCGGGATGTGGAGCGTGGCGAGGATCACACGGAGACGTTCGGAATAGAACATCATCGCCACGCGGGGGGCGCCCGTGAGGTGCCCGAGCAG
>JANPJN010000298.1:0-9260 GCA_031425515.1 Acidobacteriota bacterium
CTTCACGAAGCGGGACTCGCCCGCGGCGTTCACGAGACGGAAGGTGTGGACGCCGAAGCCCTGCATGGTCCGATAACTGCGCGGGATGGCGCGATCGGACATGGCCCACATCAGCATGGCCGTGATCTCGGGCATCAGCGACGCAAAGTCCCAGAACGTGTCGTGCGCCGTTCCCGCCTGCGGCATGCCGAAGTGCGGTTCGGGCTTCGCCGCATGCACGAGGTCCGGAAACTTCATCGCGTCCTGGATGAAGAAGATCGGGATGTTGTTGCCGACGAGATCCCAGTTCCCCTCGTCTGTGTAGAACTTGACCGCGAAGCCTCTGACGTCGCGGGCGGTATCGGTCGAGCCGCGTTCACCGAGCACGGTCGAAAAGCGGACGAACACCGGGGTGCGCTTGCCGGCCTCCGCGAACAGGGAGGCCCGCGTGAACTTCTGCAGCGGCTTGTAGCACTCGAAATAGCCGTGGGCCGCCGAACCGCGGGCATGGACGATGCGCTCGGGGATGCGCTCGTGGTCGAAGTGGGTAATCTTTTCGCGAAGGATGAAGTCCTCGAGCAGCGTAGGCCCGCGCAGGCCTGCCTTGAGCGAGCTCTGGTTGTCGCCCACCGGCACGCCCTGATTCGTCGTCAGACGCTGGCCTCCCGAATCGACGCGCACGCGGTCGAGCGAGGCGATCGTGTGGTTCGTGCCGAGCGGCGGGGCACCCGCGCCGGTTTTTGGTGAGGCGAGCCGTTCGGTGACCGTGCTGCCCGTCACGCCGGGGTTGCCCGGTTCGACGGTCGGCCCCTCCGGGGGTGCGGTGGCGGCGGCCTCGCCGTACTCGTGCGGCTTGTTGATGTTGTACGGCATGGCGGCCGCGAGATCCTCGGTGCCGGCCATCTTGGTGCTGAGCTCGTCGGCGGCTGCGGCCGTCCGGCCGGGTTTCGCGGGACCGCCGACAGTGGCGCGGCTGTTGCGCGCGACGCCGCCGGCCTTCGCCGTGCCGCCGGCAGGGGGACGCGTGGATCGGGCGTGTGGGCGACGGGAGTTGGACTTGGCCATGTGTGCGCGGGTTCCTGGAGATACGGCGACCTGGCGTGATGCCAGGCGCGGACCGCGCGGGACGCAGCGGTCGCTCCTGGGCTTTGCAAGGATTCCGCCGAACGGCGGCAGCTCGTCTGTTTTAGTGGGGCATTCGGTGGATCGATGAGCCGGCATCGCGTCTCTGAAGGAGGACGTCGAGCGCGCGGCGAGCGAAGCGGCGGGGCTCAGTCCGCGAGACGATCCACGATCATGCCGGCAACCACTTCCGCGCCGTCGGTGGGCGGCCGTTCAGCGGGAGCGGGCAAGCCGTCGAGGCGGTCAAGTGCCGCGCGCCAGCGCCCCGCCAGGAGATCCGCGGGGGGGAGAAATGCGCAGCGAAGCACGCGGGGCATGGCCTCGACCATGACGTCGTATTCGGGGAACCGGCCGCGCGAGGTGTAGAGCAGGGCCGTGTGGTTGGCGATGCACTCCGAGATGATGCCGTAGCCGGGCTTGGTCACGACCACCTCGACGGCGGCGACGAGATCTTCGTACCGGAGCCCGGCATCGTAGACCGCATTCTCGTCCACGAAGTGCACGCAGGCGGGCAGGGACGGAGCCGGCCGCTGGCCGGTGATGATCACCTGCCAATCCTTCCCGCAGTCGACGCCTGCAGGGTCGAAGTCACCCAGACCGTACCCGCCGAAGGACGTGAGCGCGAGGCGCGATCCGGCGGGCAGCCCGAGGCGTCTCCGCACCTCGGACGCCGGCGTGCTCGCGTGGCGAGCGACAAAGGGCACGTCCACAATCCGGCGGCAGGCGGCAAAGCCGCCGTGCATCGGTAACCGCCAGGCCACCTCCGCCTGCTGGTAGGCCTCCTGGATGGAGGGGATCAGGGCCGGCGCCGCCGCGAGCGGGTACGCCTCATAGATCCAGTCCCAGGTGAAGTTCGAGAGTACGACCGACGGCACGCCGGCCAGGGCGGCTGCGGCGCAGGCCAGCGGAGGCGCGTCCGCGACCACCAGGCGGACGTCGTGCGCGCGGAGCAGCGCGGCTTCGCGGCTGGCGCGCGCCGGCAACTCCGCATGGAAGTCGGACGCTGCGCGTATGGTGGCCCGCTCGTCCAGGCGGATGCTGTCGACCTGGACGACCCCGGTGTCGCAGGCTCCCTCGATGCGCGTCAGCGCGGGCGTGGCCGTCCGGTCGAAGAGCCACCGGGACGCATCCGTCCGGGCGATGATCTGCCAGCCGGGCAGCTTCGGCGCAAGGGCATTGATGACCTCGATCTCCCGCGAGGCGTGTCCGTAGCCGTGCCCCGAAATGTAGAAGACGATGGACGGCACGGCGCTCGCGCTAGGCGACGGCGGGGTCCGGCACGGCGACCGGGGGGAGCGCCGCGGCAAGGACGTCCTCGAGCGTCCGGGCGGGGATGAAGGTCATGTCGTTGCGCACCTCCTTCGGGAGATCGTCGAGATCCGGGACGTTCATCTCCGGCAGCACGAACGTCCGGATGCCGTACCGCCGCGCCGCGAGCGCCTTTTCGCGGATGCCCCCGACCGGCAGCACGAGCCCCGACAGCGTGATCTCTCCGGTCATCGCGACGTCGCTCCGGACCGCCACGCCGCGAGCCGCCGACACGATGGCGGTCGCCATGGTGACGCCGGCGGATGGCCCGTCCTTGGGGATGGCACCGGCCGGCACGTGGACGTGCAGGTCCTGCCGGCTGAGCACATCGGGCTCGATCCCGAGTGCTTCCGCCTGCTGCCGGACGTGGCTGAAGGCCGCGCGCACGGACTCCTGCATGACGCTCCCGAGCTGTCCGGTCAGCGTCAGATGGCCGCCGCCCTGCGGGAGGAGCACGGCTTCGATGAAGAGCACCTCGCCACCGGTCTCGGTCCACGCGACGCCCGTCGCCACGCCGGGGCGCGAGGTGCGGAAGGCGGTCTCGGACCGGAACCGCGCCGGTCCGAGGTAGCCGGCCACGTCGGCCGCCTCGACCACCGCCACGTGCGCGGGCTCGGCGGCCACCCGCGCGGCGACCTTGCGCGCGAGCGTGCCGATCTGTCGCTCGAGCGTGCGCACGCCGGCCTCGCGCGTGTACTCGATGATCACGCGGCGGAGCGCCGGCTCCGCAATCTGCATCTGGTCGGGCGTCAGACCGTGCTCCTCGAGCTGTCGCGGGATGAGGTACATCCGCGCGATATGCACCTTGTCCTCCTCCGTGTAGCCGCTCAGCGAGATGAGCTCCATGCGATCGAGCAGCGCGGGATGGATCGTACCGAGCTGGTTCGCGGTTGCGATGAAGAGCACGCGCGACAGGTCGATCGGGATCTCGAGATAGTGATCGCGGAAGGCGTGGTTCTGCGCCGGGTCGAGCACCTCGAGCAGCGCGGAGGCGGGATCCCCCTGCACGCCGACCGACATCTTGTCGATCTCGTCGAGCATCAGGACCGGGTTCGACGACCCGGCCGACTTCAGCGCCTGGACCAGCCGGCCCGGCATCGATCCGATATAGGTCCGGCGGTGCCCGCGGATCTCCGCTTCGTCGCGGACGCCGCCGAGCGAGATGCGCACGAACTTCCGGTTCATCGCCCGCGCGATGGACTGGCCGAGCGACGTCTTGCCGACCCCCGGAGGGCCGACGAAGCAGAGGATGGGTCCTTTGATCCTCACGCCGGGGGACCCACGCTCCGCGCCCTGCCGGTTTCTGAGCTTCTGCACCGCGAGATACTCGACGATCCGCTCCTTGACCTTGTCGAGGTCGTAGTGATCTTCATCGAGCACCCCGCGCGCTTCGACGGGATCGAGGCGGTCCTCGGTCCCCCTGTCCCACGGCACGTCCAGAATCCAGTCCAGGTAGGTCCGGATCATCTGATACTCGGGAGAGGCCGGTGTCATCCGCTCGAGCCGATCGACTTCACGCTGGGCCGTCGTCGCGACCCCGGGCGGGAGCGCGGCCTCGGTGACGCGCTTCCGGATCTCGGCCGATTCACCGTCTCCCTCGCCGAGCTCGGTCTGGATCGCCTTCAACTGCTGGCGCAGCAGATACTGCCGCTGCGCATCGGTCATCTCCTTTTCGGCGCGCGACTCGATCTGCCCTTTCAGCTCGAGCACTTCGATTTCGCGCGAGAGCACCATCGAGACGGCGTCGAGCTTGACGGCCAGGCTGTTCTCTTCGAGCAGCCGCTGGCGATCGTCGGGCTTCATGTCGAGCAGGCTTGCCAGCAGATAGGCGATGCGCAGCGGATCGTCGAGGCTCATGACGAGGCTCTTGACCTCGGGCGAGAGCCCCGTCGCCAGCGACAGCGCCCGATCGACCAGCTCCTGGAGCCGGCGGATCCTGGCGTCGATGTCGATGGACCGCTCGGCCATCTCCGGCAGCGGCTTCACGAGCGCCCGCATGAATCCGCGGTCGGACTGGAGGAACTCGGCCCGCGCCCTCGACACCCCCTCGACGAGCACGCGCACGCCGCCGGGCCCCTTCGCCATCTGCCGGATGATGGCGACCGTGCCGATGCGGTGCAGGTCGTCGGGGGCGGGCTCCTCCGCGGTGCCCTGCTGGAGCAGGAGCAGCACCATGCGATCGCCCGCGAGCGCCCGGTTCACGGCTTCGACGGCCGCCGGGCGGCTCACCGCCAGTGGCGCCACCGTCATCGGCAGCACGACGGCGTCGCGGAGAGCGACGACGGGAAGTTCGGAGGGGAGCGGGGGTGTCTGCGGGTCGTCTGCCATGTGCACGTTACCTGGGAAGCATTCTCGGCCGGTCGCCGTCGGCCGCCATCCACGCGGCCCGGCCGGCGAGCTCCGCGATGCGTTCGAGCTTGCCGAAATCGAGACGATCCGTGTCGTCGTCCGGCGTATGGTAGTCGGGATGGAGCCCGGTGGTCAGGAACACCGCCGGAACCCCGTGGAGCAGAAACGGCCAGTGATCCGACCGGCGCAGCAGCCCCTGTGCGCCCCGGTCGTACTCCTGCTGCAGGGTAAGGCCCACGCCCTCGTTCGCGCGCGCGACCGTGGCCGCCAGATCAGGGGTCCGGCTGTAGCCGAGCAGATGCACCACGTTGGCGCTCGCGGCGGCGCTCCTGCGCGGAAACCCGCGGAATCTGGGATCGTCGGGATCCGGAATGTCCTCCCTCCGGCCAATCATGTCGAGGTTCAGGACGGCGACCACTCGTCCGGCCGGCGCCGGCGTGGAGACGTAGAACTCGGCGCCGAGCGAGCCTTTCTCTTCACCGTTCCAGAGGGCGAACACCACGGCGCGCTTCGGGCGTTCTCCCCGGGCCGCGGCCCGCGCGAACGCGGCTGCGATCCCGATCACCGCGGCCGTGCCTGACGCATTGTCGTCGGCCCCGTTGTAGATCGCGCCGGCGGCATCCGTGCCGTCGTGATCGAGGTGGGCGCCGACGACCACCAGTTCGCCAGTCGTGTGATGGCCTTCGATCATGCCGATCACGTTGTGCATGGCAACCGGCGCGGCGGTTACACCCGGGATGAGCTGGGCCCGCACGGCGCGACGCTGCTCCAGGGCCTGCCGGATGGGAGCCGCGGCCCGCTCGGAGAGGGCCGCCACGGCGACCGGCGCCGCCTGCATCGGGCCCCGCAGTCGATAAGACGCCGATTGCACGGATGTCGTCTCGGGCCAGACCGCCCGTGGGTCGCTCATGAAGGCCCGGACGACGAGCAGGCCGGCGGCGCCGTGGGCCCGGGCGTCGGCGAGCTTACGGTCGATGGACGCCAGTTCGGTGCGCTCGTCGCTCGACAGCGAGGGCTGTTCGGCGACCGTCTTCGGAAGGTCGTCCAGCACGAGCACGATCGCCCCGCGCGCATCCACCGTCGCGTAGTCGTCGTGACGCAGCCCGGGCGCCGAGAGCCCGTGGCCGCCGAGCACCACCCGGCCGCTGACCGGCCGGTCGCCCGAGGCAGGGAGCGGGTAGAAGTCAGTTCCGAGCGTCAGGTCGGCAAGCGGGGCCCGTTCATCGGAGGTGACGAGGAGGCGCGATCCGTCGCCCAGGCGCGGCTGGTACACCTCGACCGTCTGGAGATAGCCGGGCGCGGCCGGCTGCACCCCGGCGGACCGGAGCGCATCGGCGATGTACTGTTCGGCGGCGGCGTTGCCGGCGTGTCCGACGCCGCGGCCCGCCAGCGTGTCGCTCGCCAGGAACGCGACGTGGGCGCGCAGCTCACCGGCGGAAATCTGGTGGATCGAGGCATCCGCGGCCGACGGGATCGGTGCGGCCGGCGCCGCGCCGAGGGCGAGCAGCCCGACGAGCGCGGCTGTGAGGCATCGGAGCACCATCCCGACGCCGAGTGTATCTCAGGCCGCCGGAGCCCCCCACCCGCGGCCGCGCCAGGGCCCCCGTGCTGTTATGATGCGGTCATGTCTCTTCACGAACGGGATTTTTTCGTCGAGAAGCCCGACACGAAGCCCGCCGCGTTCACCTGCACCAAGTGCCGCCACAAGGATACCTATCAGGTGCGGTGGCTCGTGCGGACCAAGAAGGATCGGCTGCCCCCGGGCGGCGACGAGCGTGATCGCGCGATGTACGCGAAGCTGCGCAGTTACATGATCCGGGTAGACGATGTGCTGGTGTGCAAGCGGTGCCAGCGCAAGTTCGAGATTCCGTCGCAGCAGTCGATCGTGTTCGTGGAGACCGGGCTGCCGCCGCTCGACTGGGATCCGGAAGCCTCCTCCGTCGATTGACGGTTCGCGCCTGCCGCACGCGACGCGCGCCCGAGAATCCTGATGCCCGGGCTCATGCCTGACACCGACGCGCCGATCCCAGCCGTGCTGCCGATCCGCGCCCGGATCGCCGATGCGGCGGCCCTCCTGCTGGTCGGTCTGGCCGGCTGGATCATCGTGTCGGGGGGCGGGCGGTATCTGGTCGGAGACGTGATCGTGTCCGTCAAGTCTCCAATGCTCGCGCTCTACACGGCGGCGTCGATCGTCGCCGTCCGTCACCTGCTCTGGCCCCGGCCGACCCTGCCGCAGCACCTCGCCTCGCTCGGGGCGTCCGTGCGTGCCCGGCCCGATCTGCACGCGGCCGTGCGCGCCTTTGCGAGCACGCGGCCGGCGGTCCTCATCGTGGCCTTCCTGGCCGTCGTGACGTTTCGTCCGGAGACCTCGGGGTTCGTGCTGTCGGATCGTCCGCTCGACAACCTGCCGGCGCGGTTCGATGCGGGCTGGTACGGCGGCATCGCGGTCGAGGGGTACAGCTGGGATCACACCTTCCAGCGGCAGCAGAACATCGCCTTCTTTCCGGCCATGCCGATGCTCATGCGGACCGTCGGCACCGTGTTCGGCAGCCAGTCCACGCGGGTTGCCGGCGAGCGCCGCGTGTTGCGCGCGTTGTGGGCCGGCGTGCTGGTGTCGCTCGTGGCGTTTTTCTGGGGGCTCTATTACTTCGCGCGGCTGGGGCGCGAGCTGATAGGGCCGCAGGCCGCGGCGTCGGCCACGCTGCTGCTGGCGACGTATCCCTTCGCAGTGTTCTTCAGCGCCCCGTATACCGAGTCGCTCTTCCTGCTGTCGGCCGTCGGCGCGTTCTATCACTTTCGCCGCGAGGAGTGGGTGAAGGCCTCCATCTGGGGGTTGATTCTCGGGCTGACCCGGCCGAACGGATGTTTCGCGAGCGTCCCGCTCGCGCTCCTCGGTTTGCAACAGGTGCTACAGGGGTCCGCGGGGTTGCGCGGGGTTCTACGTTCCACGGGGTTCTACGGGGTTCTGCGGGGTGCTACGGGGGTTGCCGTGGCGGTGCGGTTGCTGGTGGCGGCGATGCCGGGCATTGGCATGCTGCTGTTCACGCTGTACCTCCACAACCTGACCGGCGTCTGGTTCGCGTGGGCGCGCAGCCACGAAGCCTGGGGGCGCAGCTACCAGGGGCTCGCGCCGTTCGTGACCGCCTGGACGTGGGTCTCCCACGGGTCGCTGGTGCAGGTCATCACGAACGTGCCGTACAACAGCATCAATACCGCTGCGGTGCTGTTCGGGCTGCTGCTCACCGTGCCCGTCTTCCGCCGGATCGGCGCCCCGTGGGGCGTCTTCGTGCTGATCAACATGGTGCCTCCGCTGTTTGCCGGCGGCGTGCTCTCGATGGGGCGGCTCACCTCGACCCTGTTCCCGCTCTTTCTCGCGCTCGCCAGCCTGCTGCCGGCACGGTCGATCCCGACCTGGTGCGCGGCCTTCGGCATCGGACAGGGGCTCGCGACGGCGCTCTTCTTCACGTGGCGGGAGTTGTTCTGAGGAGCTATCAGCTCACAGCTATCAGCTGTCAGCGGCGAGACGAAAGCCACAAGCTGGAAGCTGGAAGCTCGTAGCTGTAAGCTCGTAGCTGAAAGCTGATAGCTGACAGCTGTGCAAATCATTCCATCCATGCGGAGCCTCCTGATGCGTCCCGCGGTCCTCCTCTTCGCGTCGCTGTGTGCGTGGACGGCGGTGAGCGTCTCCTCCCGCGGGGAGCAGACGCCGGCGTTGCCCGCGGCGTTTCCGGCCAGCGCGTGGACGGCGCTCGCGCACGGCGACCGCACGGGTGCCGACCGGCTCGCCCGGGCACGTCCTCAGGGCGATCCGGACGCCGCCGCCATCCTCGCCCGGCTCGAGATTGACCGTGGGCGCTACGACGCCGCGGTGGCTCTGCTGCAGCCCGCGGCCGATCGCCACCCACTCGGCGATGCTGCGCTGGAGCTCGGTCTCCTTCAGCGCCGGCTCGGCCGCCACGCGATCGCCACGCCGCTCCTCACCGCTGTCGCCGGGCAGACGGGCGAGGACCCGCTCTCGCGCCTGAGGTCCGCGCGGGCCGAGAGCGCACTCGGCAAGGTCCGGGAAGCGAACGCCCTCTTCCGCGCCGCCGCCGCATCCGGCCCCGATCCACGCATCGACACGGCCTGGGGGCGGCTCTTCTTCGAGAAGTACAATCCCCCCGAAGCGGTGAAGTCCTTCCGGCAGGCCATCGCCCGGGATCCCCGGTGGGCCCCCGCGCACGGCGGGCTGGCCCGCGCACTCGCCGAGGCTGACCCACCGGCGGCCGCCGCCGCGGCAGCGCGCGCCCTGGACATCGATCCGCATCTCGCCGACGCAGAGCTGCTCCTCGCGGAGCTCGATCTCGACAACAGCCATTACGACGCCGCCCGCACCAGGCTCGCGCGCCTTCTCGACTGGAATCCGGCCGACCTCGACGCGCTGGCGCTTGGCGCCGCCATCAAATACGTCCGCGGAGATCGTCCAGGCTTCGAGGCGGACGCCGCCCGCGCGCTGGCCATCA
>JANPJN010000299.1:0-17489 GCA_031425515.1 Acidobacteriota bacterium
CGAGGCCATGACGCTCGGGGTCCCGGTCGTCGCCGCCCCGAGGGGGTCGCTCCCCGAAGTCCTCGGGGGTGCGGGGCTGCTGGCGGAGCCGGACGACGCCGAGGGCCTGGCCTCCGCGATGCGGCAGGCGCTGCAGGACGAAGGGACGCGCGCGCGGATGGCGGCTGCCGGGCGTGCAAGGGCCGCCACCTACTCGTGGAGCGCGGCGGCCAGCCGGTTGTACGAGGCCTACACCGCGGCGTTGGCGGCCCGGGGACGCTCGTGAGCCGTCCGCTGTGCATCGGCGTGGACGCCCGCGAGCTCCTTGGCGAGACCACAGGCGTCGGACGGTATCTGGCTGAACTGATGCGCCGGTGGACGGCCCGGCCCGATGCGGCGGCCCGGCGCTTCACCCTGTACTCGCCGTCCCCGCTGGCGATGCGCTTTCCCGAAGGCACCACCGACGCCCGCGTGCTCGGGGGCAGCCGCGGCACCTGGTGGGAGCAGACCACGCTGCGGCGCGCGGTCAGGCGCGATCGGCCAGATCTGTTCTTCGCTCCGGCCTACACCGCGCCCCTTGGACTGGGCCTGCCGCTCGCCGCCACGATCCACGACATCTCGTTCATCGCGCACCCGGAGTGGTTCCGCCCGCGCGAGCGATGGCGCCGGCGGATTGTGACCTCCCGCACCGCCGCGGCAGCGTCGGTCGTCATCACGGACTCCCTCTTCTCGCAGCGCGAGATCCACACCCGGCTTCACGTGCCCCCCTCCCGCATTCGCGTCGTCTCGCCCGGCATCACTTCGAGGAGCGCGGGAGAGTCCACGACGGGCGTGGCCGCGCGCGAGCCGCTGGTGCTGTATGTGGGATCGGTGTTCAACCGGCGGCGCCTGCCCGACCTCATTGCCGCCTTCAGGCCCGTGGCTGCGCAGATGCCGGCCGCCAGGCTGGTGATCGTCGGCGCGGATCGCACCTGGCCGAGACAGGATCTCGCGGCCATTGCCGCCGCGCACGGCGTTGCGCGACAGGTCGAGGTCCGGCGGTATGTGGCGGAGGACGAGCTGGAGGCGCTGTACGCCAGGGCCTCCGTGTTCGTCTTTCTCTCTGAATACGAAGGTTTCGGTCTGACGCCACTCGAGGCGCTCTCGCACGGCGTTCCCGTGGTTGTTCTCGACACGCCTGTCGCGCGCGAAGTGTACGGCCTCGCCGCCGAGTACGTGCAGGCCGGGGATCTCGAGGGGACGACGGAGGCGATCCTGAGGGGCCTGTCAGGCGACGCTGGTGTCGCGAACCAGTTGGCGCAGGCAGAGGGCGTTCTGCGACGCTACGCGTGGGACCGCGCGGCTGAAGAGACCCTCGACGCCCTGGAAGGCATCGTGCGCTGATGGCCCGGCTCGCGATCGTCATCGTGAACTTCAACGCCCGGGAGCACCTCGAGAATTGCCTGAGGTCGCTGGCCGCGGCCCCTCCGGCCACGTCGCACGGGATTGTCGTCGTGGACAACGCCTCCACCGACGGCAGCGTCGCGGCGGTCCGCGCGCAGTGGCCGTCGATCGCGGTGTACGAGACCGGAACGAACGGCGGCTTTTCTGCCGCGAACAATGTCGGCATCCGCGCGACGGCCGGCGAGCTCGTGCTCCTCCTCAACAACGACACGCTGGTTGCTCCCGGCGCGGTGGACGCGCTGGTCGCCCGGATCGATGCACGGCCAGACGTTGCGGCCGCGGGCCCCCGGCTCGTGGACGCGCACGGCGAGCCCGAGCTGTCGTTCGGGCCGATGATCTCGCCGCTCGGCGAGCTGCGCCAGAAGGTGGTGATGCGGCTCTACGCGTGGCGGATGCGGCCAGCCGTGGCCTGGGTGACGCGCGCCGTGCGGCGGGAGCAGGAGGTGGACTGGGTCAGCGGCGCGTGCCTGCTCGTGCGCCGCCGCGCCGCCGAGGAGGCCGGCCTGCTCGACGAACGCTACTTCCTCTACACCGAGGATGTGGACTTCTGCGCGGCCCTTCGGGCCCGCGGCCATCGGATCCTCTTCACTCCGGCGAGCGAGGTCGTGCACCTGCGGGGGCGCTCGCGCGCCACGGCCCCCGCGGCCTCGAACGCGGCCTACCGCCGCAGCCACCTGGCCTTTTACGCCAAGCACCATCCCCGGTGGGCCCCCGTGCTGCGGCTGTATCTGCGAATCCGGCGGCAGCTCCCGCGGTAGAATCCCGCTGAATGGTGACGTGGTGTCCGGCCGGATCCCCTGAGGCCTCTCAGCCCGCGGGGCTGCCGCGATGAGAATCGCGATTGACGCGCGCAAGCTGCGCGACTACGGCATCGGCACCTACGTCCGAAACCTCCTGCGGCACCTGTCGCGGATCGACAACTCCACGGACTACGTGCTGCTCTGCCGGTCGGAGGACTGCGCGTCGGTCGAGAAGCTCGGCGACAACTTCCGGGCCGTGCCGGAGACGGCGCCCGCGTACTCGATCCGGGAACAGCTTCGCGTGCCCCTGGATCTGCGCCGCGAAGGGATCGACCTGTTCCATGCGCCGCACTACGTGCTGCCGCCGCTCACGCCGTGCAAGTCGGTCGTGACCATCCATGACTGCATCCACCTGCGCTTTCCGCAATATCTGCCGAGCAAGCTCGCGTACGCCTACGCGCGTTCGTCGCTCTGGGTGGCGACGCACCGCTCGAACCGCATCCTGACCGTTTCTGAGGCTTCGAAGCGGGACATCCTGCGATACTTCCGCGTCCCGGAACAGAAGATCGACGTCATCTACAACGCGATCGACGAGCGGTTCGGCGAGGCGCCTCCAGCCGACGAGGTGACGCGGGTCCGGGAGCGCTACCAGTTGAACGATCCGTTCGTCCTGTACGCGGGCAACATCAAGCCGCACAAGAACCTCGAGCGGCTGATCGAGGCGTTCTACACCATGCGACGCGACGGCCTGGAGCACGTCAAGCTCCTGATCATCGGCGACGAGATCTCCAAGTACGCGACGCTGCGCCGGGCGGTGCACAAGTACAAGCTGCACAAGCACGTCCGGTTCCTGGGCTTCGTGCCCGATCAGACGCTGGCGATCCTCTACCGGCTGGCCGGCGTCTTCGTCTTCCCCTCGCTCTACGAGGGCTTCGGGCTCCCGCCGCTCGAGGCCATGGCCAGCGGCACGCCCGTCATCACGTCGAACGTCTCGTCGCTGCCGGAGGTGGTGGGGGATGCCGCGCTCCTGATCGATCCGACCCGTCCGGACGAGATCGCGCAGGCGATGCGACGCGTGCTCACCGAGCCCGCACTGCGGGAGGATCTGCGCCAGCGGGGTCTGCGGCGCGTCCAGGATTTCTCCTGGGATCGCTCGGTCCGCCGCGTCCGCGCGATCTACGAAGAGGTGCTGTCCGGGTGATGCCGCCGGACCGGACGCCCCCGCGCGTCGCCATCGTCCATGACTGGCTCACCGGCATGCGCGGCGGGGAGAAGGTGCTCGAGGCCATCTGCGAGCTCTACCCCGAGGCGGTCCTCTATGCGCTCGTCCGCGTCAAAGGCAGTGTCTCGGCGCCCATCGAGCGGCACGACATTCGAACCTCGCCCGCCCAGTGGCTGCCGTCGGCCGGCCGCCGCTACCGCCATTACCTGCCGCTCTTCCCTACCGCGGTCGAGCTGCTCGACCTGGACGAGTACGATCTCGTCCTCAGTAGCAGCCACTGTGCGGTCAAGTCGGTGATCCGGAGCGGCCGCGCCACGCACGTCTGCTACTGCCACTCGCCGATGCGGTATGCGTGGGATCAGTTTCCGGCCTATTTCGGACCCGATCAGGTCGGTCCGCTCGCGAGCCGGCTCCTCCGGCCCGTCCTGGCCAGGATGGCCCGGTGGGATGCCGAGACGGCAGGCCGCGTGGACGCCTATATCGCCAACTCCCGCTATGTTGCGGGGCGGATCCGCCGATACTATAATCGCAGGTCGGCCGTTGTGTATCCACCCGTCGATACGGAGTTCTACCACCCCGGACGCCTGCCCGAGGGCGGGGGCCGCAGCCGCCGCTTCCTGGTCGTGTCGGCCCTGGTTCCCTACAAGCGAATCGACCTGGCCATCGAGGCCTGCCGGCTCGCCGGGGCCCCGCTCACGATCGTGGGACGGGGGCCCGAAGAGGCGCGCCTCCGGCGACTCGCCGGGCCGCACGTGCAGTTCCTGGGCTGGCGGCCAGACGCTGAGATCCGGACGCTGTACGGGGAGGCGACCGCCGTGCTCCTGCCCGGTGTCGAGGACTTCGGGATGGTGCCGGTCGAGGCGCAGGCCTGCGGCACACCGATCGTGGCGCTCGGCAGCGGCGGGGCCTGCGAAACCGTGGAGGATGGCGTGACGGGGGTGCTCGTGCAGGACGCATCGGCGCGCGGGTTTGCTGACGGCCTCGCCCGCCTGGAGGCGCTCACGCTGGACCGGGCCGCCATCAGAACCCATGCCGAACGCTATGCACGCCAACGCTTCATGACCGAATTCCAGGCCGCGGTGACCACCGCGATGGCCGCCCGGGAGCTGCCGCGATGATGCGGCGCTACAACCGGCTGCTCGTGGCGTTCTACGTGCTCTCCGACGCGCTGCTCGGGATGGTGGCCTTCGCCCTCGCCTATCTCGTCCGGTTCCGCGCGCTCGAGGATTTCCTGCCGATCACCAAGGGGGTGCCCCCCTTCGAGCAATACGCGACGCTGATGCCCTTCATCGGGCTCATCGTGCCGATCGCCTTCCACGTGCAGGGGACCTACCGGCTTCGCCGCGGGCGCTCGCGCGTGGACGACTTCTTCGCCGTGTTCGTCGGGACGATCCTCGCGGGCATCATCGGGCTGGTCGGGTCGCTGTATTTCCAGACGTACTACGCGTCGGACGCGATGAAGGATCAGGGGGCGTACGAGGTGTCGCGCCCCGCGCTCGCGCTGTTCCTGACCTTCAACATCGTCTTTGCCTACGGCCTGCGCGAGATCGTGCGCGAAGTGCTCGAGCGGCGATGGCGCGCGGGCATCGGGCTCAAGCGCGTCCTCATCGCCGGGGCGAGCGAGCTCGGGCGGCTGGTGGCCGACAAGGTGCTCGAGCACCGCGAGTTCGGCTTCAAGATCGTCGGCTTCCTGGACGATCGGGCCTCGGGCGACCACATCGGCTACCGCGGCCTGCCGCTGCTCGGCACGCTGGCCGACGCCGACGAGATCATCAAGCAGGAACGGATCGACCACGTCTACGTCGCGCTCCCCCTCGAGGAGCACGTCAAGATGCTCGGAGTGGTCGAAGCGACCAACCGCGAAGGCGTTGACGTCCACGTCGTCCCCGATCTGCTCCAGTTCATCGCGCTCCGGGCACGGCTGGAGAATCTCGACGGCGTCCCGATCATCTCGCTGAACGATGTGCCGCTCAGGGGCTTCAACAGCCTGCTGAAGCGCGCCATCGACTTCGGAATCTCCGGCGCCGCGCTGCTCGGGCTCGGCGTGCCGTTCCTGGCCATCATGGCGCTCATCCGCTACACGTCGAAGGGGCCCGTCTTCTTCAAGCAGGAGCGGATGGGGCTCGACGGCAAGGCCTTCAACGTCTACAAATTCCGATCGATGTACGAGGGAGCGGAGGACGAGACTGGCCCGGTCTGGGCGCGAGACGACGACCCGCGCTGTACGCCCGTGGGCCGGTGGCTGCGGCGCCTGGACCTCGACGAGCTGCCGCAACTCTGGAACGTGCTGCGCGGCGACATGTCGATCGTCGGCCCCCGCCCAGAGCGCCCCTATTTCGTCGAGCAGTTCAAGCACCGCATCCCGCAGTACATGCTGCGCCACAAGGTCAAGGCCGGCATTACCGGGTGGGCGCAGGTCAACGGCTGGCGGGGCAACACGTCCCTCGAGAAGCGCATCGAGTACGATCTCTACTACATCGAGAACTGGTCGGTCGGCCTCGACATCAAGATCATGTGGCTCACCGTCCTGCGCGGCATCCAGAAACACGCGTACTGACGGACAGGTCCCCATTTCCTTATGCGCATTGTCATCACCGGCGCCGCCGGCTTCATCGGTTCACACCTGTCGGAAGCGCTCCTCGACCGCGGCCACTCCGTCGTCGGGATCGACAATCTGCTGACGGGGGATACGGCGAACATCGCGCATCTGGCGAGCCGGGACTTCGTGTTCATCAAGCACGACGTGACCAACTACATCAACGTTGACGGCCCCGTCGATGCGGTGCTGCACTGGGCAAGCCCCGCGAGCCCCATCGACTATCTCGAACTGCCGATCCCGACGCTCAAGGTCGGCGCGCTCGGCACCCACAAGGCGCTCGGCCTCGCCAAAGCGAAGGGGGCGCGATTCGTCATCGCGTCGACCTCGGAAGTCTACGGAGATCCGCTCGAGCACCCGCAGAAGGAGTCGTACTGGGGCAACGTCAACCCCATCGGGCCGCGGGGCGTCTACGACGAAGCCAAGCGGTTCGCCGAAGCGATGACGACCGCCTATCACCGCTATCACGGGCTGGACGCCAAGATCGTGCGCATCTTCAACACCTACGGACCGCGCATGCGGCTGCGCGACGGCCGTGCGGTCCCCGCGTTCATGAGCCAGGCGCTCACGGGCGAAGACGTCACGATCTTCGGCAGCGGCAAGCAGACGCGCAGCTTCTGCTACGTCTCGGACCTGGTGGACGGCATCATCCGGCTGATGGAATCCGACATCAACGATCCGGTGAACATCGGCAATCCGCAGGAGATGACGATCGAGGAGATCGCGCGGGTGATCATCCGCCTGACCGGCTCCTCCAGCCAGATCGTCTACCGGCCGCTGCCGGAAGACGATCCGAAGGTCCGCCAGCCGGACATCACGCGGGCACGGACGCTGCTCGGGTGGGAGCCGAAGGTGAAACTCGAGGAAGGGCTGACGCGGACGCTCGAGTACTTCCGGACCAAGATCTAGCGCGTTCCCCCTGGCGCCCGGCTGGCCTGTTCAGTGCCCCAGCCGCACCACTTTGACGAGATAGTCGATCGCCGAGACGACGGAGATGGTGAGGGCCGCGTAGACGCTGGCCGTCACCAGGGGCGACTGGACGCCGAGATAGTTGAACCAGAGCGTGACCACGCCGGTCAGGATGTAAGTCGCCGTCGCGATCTTGCCGAAGATCGACGGCGGGAACGTCCGCGGCCCCACCGCGAGATTCACGACCGCGACGGTAACGACGATCGTGATGTCGCGGCTGAGGACCAGCACCGTGAACCAGAGCGGCAGGCGGTTGGCGGACCCGAGGTCCGGCAGCGTCAGCATGACGAACATCGACACCAGGAGGAGCTTGTCCGCCATCGGGTCGAGCCAGGCGCCGAGCGTGGTCTTCTGGCCGGTGCGGCGCGCGATGAGGCCGTCGAACAGGTCGGTGATGCCCGCGGCCATGAAGGTCACGAGCGCCCAGCCCTGGTGTCCGTAGAGGATCAGGATGACGAATGGGGGAACCAGCAGCATCCGCAGGAGGGTGAGCTGGTTCGCGGCGGTCAGGCTCATCGCGGTGTGCGCCCGGACAGCTCCTCCAGTTTCCTGATCGCGTCGAGCGCCTCAGCGCCCGTCACGGGCCTCGTCAACTGGAAGGCCCCCTCAGCCGTCGGTCTCATCACGCCGGCCTGCACGGCCATCGACACGGCCGGATAGCTGAGGTGACCGGGCGCCACGTCCGACAACTTGACCCGCGCCCCCTTCCAGCGCTCCCCTTCCCTGGGACGCTCCGCAGCCACGAGCGCCAGCGTGCGCGAGACCGCCGCGGCCAGGTCTCCGCGACGGACGGCTGCACCGGGCTGAAAGGTGTGATTGGGATAGGCCTCCATGATGCCGGCACGCGAGACGGAGAGGATCCACGGGCCGGCCCAGTTGCCGCGTGTGTCGGTCATGACGGCCGCGTTCTCGCGCCGCGCACGTTTCAGCAGGTCGTCCAGGCGGACCCCGAACAGCGCCGCGAGTTGGGCACGCGTCACGGTGGGGGCTGTCTCGATGGCGCGGTATTCCTCCGGCATCGCGGCAAAGGCGGCTTTCTCCCTGAGCGCGTCGATACGCGCATCGAGCGTCTCGCTCGGCTCGAGCGCGACGGCCGTGCCGTAGGCCTCGGCGGCTTTCGCAAAGGCGCCCTGCGCTTCGTAGACTTCGCCCAGCGTGATGAAGGCGCGCGGCTCGGCGGGGCTCAGCTCCGCCGCCTTCTCGGCGTGCCGGAGTGCCGCTTCGAGGCTGCCGTCCCGCCGCTCCACGGCGGCCAGTTCCCGATAGAGAAACGCACTGTCTGGCGAGGCCTCGATGCTGCGCTCGTAGATCCGGCGCGCCTCGGCAAGCTGGCCCGCCTCGGCCGCCTTGCGCGCCGCCGTGACGGCGTCCTGCATCCCGCGGAAGCGCAGAACGTCGATGCGCCCGCGCAAATCCGTGAGCGCAGGGTCCGACGCGACAGCCGCCTCGAAGCTCGCCAGCGCCTGCTCGCGCTCGCCCAGCGTCAGCAGCGCGTCGCCACGCCCGGCCAGAGCGGGGGCGTACGCCGCATCGGCCGCCAGCGCGCGCTTGAAGTGGGTGGTCGCTTCGGCCGGATCCTTTCGAGCCAGAGCCACCAGGCCAAGCCCGGCCTCGGCGGGATAGAACTGGGGGGCCTGTTTCAGCACGGAGCCGAACGCACGCTCCGCATTCCGGAGATCACCGGACTGGAGCCACTGCCAGCCGGCCTCGTGCTCGCCGCGCGCGGCGGCCGGACCGAGGGCCGCAGGGGCGGCCGGATAGACGAAGTCCGGAAACTTCGGTGAGGCGACCGGGCCTGGCGCGCGGATCGGGCGCTTCGGCTGCGCGCAGGCGCCGAACATGCCCAGCAGTACGAGACAGAACAGCGGAGCGCCGAGCCGTCGCCATCCCGTGCGGCGGACGGCCGCCACGATCCTCACGCCTGCACCACCGCCGAGGTGAATCGATCCAGCAGCCGGCGCGGCACGTCCGCCTCGATCGACACGCGGCCATCGGCCGACACGTGGTGCAGGATCCGACCGAGCCGATAGAGCTGCGCCACCTGTTCGGCGGACTTGTCGCCAGCCTCGAACTCGAGCCGGATGCGCGCCGTGTCGAGACCAAGACGCCCCTCCATGACGGCGATCACCTCCTCGCGGCCATCGCCGCGGAGCGCCGACACGCAGAGCGCGCCCGGGTGCAGCGAGCGGAGCCGTGCACGCTCGCCCGCGTCGATCTGGTCGCACTTGTTGTACACGTCCACCGACGGCACACCGTCCGCGCCGACCTCGGCAAGGACGGTGCGGACGGCCTCCATCTGGCGATCGCGCTCGGGGTTCGAGGCGTCAATCACGTGGAGCAGTAGATCCGCCGCCGCGACCTCCTCGAGCGTCGCGCGAAAGGCCGCCACGAGCGAATGAGGCAGCCGGTCGATGAACCCGACGGTGTCCGAAACGAGCAGCTCGCGCCGATCCGGCAGCCGCACCTTCCGCACGAGGGGATCGAGCGTCACGAACAGTGCGTCCGACGCCACCGCGTCGTCCCCCGTCAGGCTGTTGAAGAGCGTCGTCTTGCCCGCGTTCGTGTAGCCGACGAGCGCCACGGTGGGCGCGCCCCCCTTCTGGCGCCGCTCCCGCAGTTGCGCTCTCCGGCGGCGTACGGTGTCGATCTCGTTGCCGAGCACGCTGATGCGATGGCGGATTCGACGTCGATCGGTCTCGAGCTTCGTCTCGCCGGGACCGCGCGTGCCGATGCCGCCGCCAAGCCGCGACAGCGCCGCAGCCGAACCAACGAGCCGCGGCAGCAGGTACTTGAGCTGCGCGAGCTCCACCTGCAGCTTGCCCTCACGAGTACGCGCCCGGCGCGCGAAGATGTCGAGAATGAGCTGCGTGCGGTCCACCACCTTGCGGTCGAGCGCGGTCTCGAGGTTCCGCAGTTGCGCGGGGCTCAGCTCGTTGTCGAAGATGACCACGCCGGCCTCGAGCTCGTCACACGCGAGCGCGAGCGACTTCACCTTGCCGCTCCCGAGGAAAGTGGCCGGATCCGGCCTGGGCCGATCCTGCATGACGCGCAGGACGACGGTCGCCCCGGCGGCCTCGGCGAGGCCGGCTAGCTCGTCGAGGGCATGATCGGGATCCACGTGGCGCGACGAGTCGTTGAAGAGGCCCACCAGCGCCGCCCGCTCGTGCTGGTTCCGAGAGGCGCCGCGCCGGGACGTTGGGGCTGTCACTCGAACAATTTTATCACGCGGTCCCACGGCACCGCGCCGGCGCGAACGAGCACGGGGCCGCTCGCGTCAAAGCCGACGATCGTCGAGGGCGCCCCGCCGGGCGATGGACCGCCGTCGAGTACCAGATCGACATCGGGCAGTTCGGCGGCGGCCTCGGCGGCCGACTGCGCGGGCGGAGTACCCGATCGATTCGCACTGGTGGCCGTGACGCAGAAGCCGAATGCCGAGGCCAGCGCGCACGCCACATCGTGCGCCGGCACGCGGATCGCGATGGTGCCGTCCGCACCCAGTCCGGCAGCCGTCAGCAGCCCGCTCGCCGGGACAACAATTGAGAGCGGCCCCGGCCAGAACGCAGCGGCCAGACGGGCCGCCTGCGCATGAAAGACGCCCGCGGCCTGCGCCTGGCTCATATCGGCAGCGACCAGCGGCACCGCAATCCCCTGGCGTCGTCCCTTCAGCACGAAGATCCGCTCGACCGCGGCGTCCTCCCGCGGATCCGCGGCCAGCCCATACACGGTGTCGGTCGGAAAGGCGACGACGCCGCCCGCACGGAGGATCGCCGCCGCACGGGCGAGGCCCGCGGCGTCCGCCTTGTCGATCGGCGACGGGCTCATTCGATGGCGGGCAGCTCGCAGCGGGTGGGGCGATCCTGCCGGAAGCCGAGCACGTAGTCGGCCTGCATGATCTTGTGAATCTCGCGCGTCCCCTCGTAGATGACCGCGCCCTTGCAGTTGCGATAGAACCGGCCGACGGGGTATTCGTCGGAATAACCGTTGGCGCCGTGGACCTGCACGGCGTCGCCGGCAGCACGCTCCGAGGCCACAGTGGCAAACCATTTCGCCAGGCCGGTCTCGCGCGTGTTGCGCCGCCCATGGTTCTTCAGGAACCCCGCCCGCAGCCAGAGCAGGCGCGCCGCCTGATAGTCGGACTCCATCTGGGCGATCATCTCCTTCACCAGTTGATGCTCGGCGATCGGCACGCCAAACGTCCTGCGCTCCTTCGCGTAGCCGGCGCTGGCGTCGCGGCAGGCACGAATCAGCCCGGTCGCTCCCGCGGCCACGGTATAGCGCCCCTGGTCGAGGGCGAACATCGCAATCTTGAACCCCTCGCCCGGCTGGCCGAGGACGTTCGCTTCGGGCACCTCGACCTCATCCATCTTGAAGAAGCCGGTGTTCCCCGCGAGAATCCCCCACTTCTCCTTCAGCGTGCCGCTGGAAAACCCCTTGAAGCCGCGCTCGACGATGAAGGCGCTGATGCCGGAAGTGTCGCGCTGCTTCTTCTTTTCGAGATCCGACCAGGCGAAGACGAGAAAGTTGTCGGCCACGTCGGCGAGCGAGATCCACATCTTCTCGCCCGTCAGGTAATAGTGGTTCCCCTTCTTCACCGCCACGGTCTGGATCCCTCGGACGTCGCTGCCGGCCGATGGCTCCGTCAGGCCGTAGGTCGCGATCTTCTCCCCTTTCGCCTGCGGGACGAGGTACCGCTGCTTCTGGTCCTCGGTGCCCCACGTGAGGAGCGACAGACAGTTGAGCCCGGCATGCACGGAGATGATCACGCGCAAAGACGTATCGACGTACTCGAGCTCCTCGCTGACGATCCCGAGGCTCACATAGTCCATCCCGGCCCCGCCATATTCGACAGGCACCGAGCAGCCGAGCAGCCCGAGGCTCGCCATCTGCGGAAGGATGGCGGGATCGAAGCGGTGCTCACGATCGAGCTCGCGGATGCGCGGGGCGACTTCACGCGCACCCCACTCCCGGACCGATTGTTCGAGAAGGCGCTGTTCGTCGGAGAGGTCGAAATCAATCATCTCGGGATCCGGATTTCTGCGTCATCGAGCGCGCACTGGTGAAAGGTCATGGGTTCGGCAGTACTGCCGCTGGTTTCAGCGTATCGAGGTCCGGCTGCGGGTTCAAGGGCGGGGGTCAGATGGATGGCCGGGCGGGCAACGATCAGGGCGCGGCCCGCGCGATCCGCACGTCGGCTCCACGCGAGATCGCCGTCACGGTCTCGGCGCTGCCGGCATTGACGGCAAACTCCAGATGGTCGGAGCTCCCGAAGAGGCCGCACACTTCGCCGGCCCGGATATCGGCGTAAGTTGCGACGACGCCGGCCACCGGCACCCCGCCGACGGTCATGGCCACTGGCCGCTCGCGCGCGAAGGCTTCGAACGCAGCGCGATCGATGTTCGTCACAAGGTTGCCGAATCGATCGACGAGCAGGACGATGCCGCGAAGGACCTCCCCGTCCAGCGCCGGCTCCGGCATGTCCACCTGCTGCCAGGCTGTGAGGGTGCGCCCCAGCGCGCTGAGTTGTACCCCTTTGGCGAGCCACGCTGCCGCGGGTGCAAAACGGTCACGCCCCTCGAACGTCCGGCTCACGGTCGGCCTCGCATAGCGACGCTCGGTGAGCTCGACGACCTTCTTCGGCGGCGCGGCGCGAAAGACCGTCGTCAGCAACCCGTTGTCGGGGGCGACGAACCGGTAGTCCCCGCAATCGGCCGCCAGCCCCCGGCGCGAGGACCCGACGCCGGGGTCCACCACCGCCAAGAAGATCGTGCCGGCAGGAAAGTACCGGAATGACGCCGCGAGCTGCACGGCCCCCTCGACCACGTCGTGCGGACGAATCTCGTGCGTGATGTCCACGAGGGTTGCCTCCGGGCAGATCCCCATCATCACCCCCTTCATCGTCCCCGCGTAGTGATCCCGTGAACCGAAATCGCTCAGCAGCGCGATGAGCGGGCGCACGATCGTCAGCTCTTGCGGCGGAGGAGCATTTCGCGCGTGTTGTGCTTCAGCAGGAAGGAGTCGGAGACCACGAGCCCGTCGAACATCTTGATGATGTCGCGGTTGGCGAGGACATGTTTGGCGCCGCCGGTGCCGGCGTGATGCCGGTGCCGCAGCAGCGAGTCGTCCACGATTTCGTACTTGATGAAGGGCGCCCGTGGAGTGGCTGTGGTCGTGAAGAACCCCATCACGGCGCCGCCGGGGCGAAGCATGCGGATGATCTGACGGGCCAGCGACTGCGCCGCCGGTCTGGGGAGGAAGTCGAAGAAGTCCCAGCAGAGCACACCGTCCACGCTGGCATCGGGATGGCGGAACCGGGTCTCGAGCGCCCCGGGGAGCTCGTCGAGCGTGTTCGCACGCGCATGGCGATCGTAGTCGGCGAACAGGTCTTCGATGAACAGCTTGCACCCGAGCCGCTCGCCAAAGAACTCCACGTTGGACCCAATGACCGGCCCGAGGTCGATCAGGACCGGCTCGGGCTGGCTGGCGACGATAGAGAGCAGCTTCGGGAAGGCCTTGGAGGCGACAGACGGTTCCTCACCGCGCGGCGCCTGCGCGTTGGCCGCGGCGTCTCCCTGACGGGAGCGCTTTCCGCCCCAGCGGAGAAGGTCTGAGAGCATGACTGATGTCGGAAGAAAGACACGACAGGCCGGAAAGCATCCGCCCTCCGGCCCGGCGTGGCACTACCGGCCGGGGCCGGCGGGTGTCGGCGTCCCGCTCTGTGGTGCGGGCGCGGGAACCTTGCCGTCGGTCTTCTGCTCGGCTTTCTGCTCCGGCTTCTGCCCGGGCTCGGTCGACTTGCCGCTCTTCTGCATGTCGATGCTGCCGCGGAAGTGCGCCCCCTCGGCAATGGCCACGCGCGGGGCGGCGATGTCGCCGTCCACCGAGCCGTTGTCGCGGATGTCGACCTTGTCGCTCGCCGACACGTTGCCAATCACTTCGCCCAGGATGATGACCGACTTGGCGAACACCTGCGCCTTGATCTTGCCGTTCGCGCCGATCGTCAGCACGTTCTGGCGCAGCTCGATCTTGCCCTCGACCTGCCCCTCGATGGTGAGGTCCTCGCTGCCGTTGAGCTCGCCCTTGATGACGACGGATTTACCTATGTTCACAGCAGTTTTCTCCTGTCCACGCTGGGGCTCGCCGGCGGCAGCCGGTCGCGGTGCCACGTCCGCGGCATGCGGTACGTTGGCCGGTTGCGCCGGGGCTGGCCCGGGGCTGGCCGGTGCAGTCGGCTTGACCGCTTCATCCCGTTTCCACATTTGGCGTTCTCCACACTTCCGAAATGTTGGTTTTCCGCGGCTCTGGCTGCAGGGTCTGGGAAGTATACGAAAGCCCCGGACCCGCTGTCTAGTCCTTTCAGCCCTGAGACTTAGCGCGGGTGCTATGATGGGGGATCCCCATGCGGATCTACTTCGACCACAACGCGACAACGCCCGTGGACCCGGCCGTCATCGAGACCATCACCACGTGCCTGGCCGAGGCGTACGGCAACGCGTCGAGCGTGCACCACTTCGGCCAGCGGGCCAAGGCGATGCTGGACGACGCGCGGTCGTCGGTGGCGGCGCTGATCGGCGCCGAGCCCTCGGAGGTCGTGTTCACGAGCGGCGGGACCGAGGCCGACAATTTCGCCCTGCGCGGGGTGGCCGAGGCGCTGGAGCCCACCGGCCGCCGGCATCTCATCGCGAGCGGCATCGAGCACGAGGCCGTCCTGACGACCCTCAAGGCCCTGGCCCGGAGGGGCTGGCGCGTCACGCTCCTGCCGGTGGACAGCTCGGGCCTCGTTCGGCCGGACTCGCTCGCCGACGCCCTCACCGACGACACGGCGATCGTCTCGGTGATGCACGCCAACAACGAAGTGGGGACCATTCAGCCGATCGCGGAGCTTGCGGCGGTGGCCCATGCGCGGGGCATCCTGTTCCACTCGGATGCCGTCCAGTCGGTCGGGAAGATTCCCGTCGATGTCGGGACGCTCGGCGTCGATCTGCTGTCGCTCTCGGCCCACAAGTTCAACGGTCCCAAGGGGGCTGGCGCGCTCTGGATCAAGCGGGGCACCCGCGTCACCGCCCTCCTGACCGGCGGCAAGCACGAGCGAAATCGCCGGGCCGGCACGGAGAACGTTCCCGGCATCGCCGGCCTCGGGCACGCCGCCCGACTGGCCCACGCGAAGCTCGCGACCGAAGCGGCGCGAGTCGCGCCCCTGCGCGATCGACTGGAATCCGCGATTCTTGCCGGGATCCCCGGAACCGCCCTGAACGGCGCCCGCGACCCGCGTGTGCCGAACACCACCAATATCAGCTTCGACGCGGTCGAGGCCGAGTCCCTCCTGATTGCGCTCGATCTCGAGGGGGTCGCCGTGTCGACCGGGTCCGCGTGTTCCTCCGGCACACTCGAGCCGTCCCACGTCCTCAAGGCAATGGGGCTTCCCTCGCCCCGCACCCAGAACTCTATTCGGTTCAGCCTCGGGGCCGGCAACACCGAGGCCGAGGTGAACTTCGTCGTGTCGAAGCTGCCAGGCCTGGTCGGCAAGCTGCGAAGCCTGACCGGCGCGCGGGCGAGGGCCTGACATGCGCGTCGTCGCCGCCATGTCCGGCGGGGTCGATTCGGCGGTCGCGGCCGCCCTCCTCGTACGCGACGGCCACGACGTGGTCGGCCTGTCGATGCAGCTCTACGATCACTCGGACCGGGAGGGGGGCGCACGCTTCGGCAGTTGCTGCACCATCGACGATCTGCACGATGCCCGGCGGGTGGCGGCGCGGATCGGCATCCCCCACTACATCGTCAATTTCGAGCGGGAGTTCGCCGAAACCGTCATCGCCGACTTCGTGACCGAGTATGCCGCCGGGCGCACTCCCATCCCGTGCGTGCACTGCAACGGCGACCTGAAGTTTGCGACGCTGGTGAAGCGCGCTGACGGCCTGGGGGCTGACTTCGTGGCCACGGGGCACTACGCGCGGGTTGATATCGACCCCGTCACCGGACGCTACCGTCTGCGGCGCGGCGCCGATCGGGCCAAGGACCAGTCGTATTTCCTGTTCACCCTGGATCAGGCGCAACTGTCGCATGCGATGTTTCCGGTGGGCGACATCGACAAGGCCGCGGTTCGCGAACAGGCCCGCGCGCTCGGTCTGGACGTTGCCGACAAGCCAGACAGCCACGAGATCTGCTTCGTGGCGGACGGCAACCACGCGGCGTTTCTGGAAGGCCGGGGGGGGATGGCGGGCGCAGGGTCGATTCGTGACGGCGCAGGGCGCACCGTCGGCAGCCACGAGGGGGTCCACCGTTTCACGGTCGGCCAGCGGAAGGGGCTCGGCCTCTCCTCCCCCATTCCGCTCTACGTGGTCGGCATCGACGCGGCGGCCAACAGCGTGACGGTGGGACCGAAGGAGGCGCTCGAGCGGTCCACCCTGACGGCATCACGCGTCAACTGGATCGCGGGGATGGCGCCTGAGGCGGGCACGCGAGTCACCGCGCAGATCCGGCACCGGCACCGGGAGGCGGCCGCCACGATCGACCCGCGGCCCGATCGCTCGGTGCGGGCGACGTTCGACGAGCCGCAGAGTGCCGTCGCGCCCGGTCAGGCGGTCGTGTTCTACAGCGGAGACGAGGTGGTCGGGGGCGGCTGGATCGACTGACCGACTGACGGGCCCGCGGCGGCCGCTTCGGCGACCTCAATCGGCCGCGCCTCATCGCCGAGGTGCTGAGGCAACCCGTCAACGTAGTGCTCGGCGTCGATAGCCGCCATGCAGCCGGATCCGGCGGCCGTAATGGCCTGGCGGTAGATGTGGTCCTGCACGTCGCCGCACGCGAACACGCCCGGCACATTCGTGCGGGACCCCATGTGGGTTTCGATATAGCCGTTGGCGTTCAGCTCCAGCGCGCCTGTGAAGAGCGACGTGTTGGGGGTGTGGCCGATCGCCACGAACACGCCGTCCACCTCGATGTGCTTGCGTGCGCCGGTGCGATTGTTCACGAGCTTCATGCCCGTGACTTCCCCCTTGCCCCCGTCCACGATCTCGTCCACGTCCGCATTCCACTCGAACGTGATCTTCGGGTTGGCGAAGGCCTTGTCCTGCATGATCTTCGACGCGCGCAGCGTCTCGCGCCGATGGACCACGGTGACGTGCGAGGCGAAGCGAGTGAGAAAGATGGCTTCTTCGAGGGCGGAGTCGCCGCCGCCGACGACGGCGATGGGCTTGCCGCGGAAGAAGTAGCCGTCGCAGGTGGCGCAGGTCGAGACGCCGTGCCCGAGCAGGGCGCGTTCGGACGGCAGGCCGAGCAGCCGGGCGGAGGCGCCGGTCGCAATGATGAGCGCGCGGGCGGTATAGGTCCCGTCGGATGTCGTGATCGTGAATGGATGCGATCCGACATCCACAGACGAAACCTGGCCCCGGATGATCTGGGCGCCGAACCGTTCGGCCTGCGCGCGCATCTCCGTCATGAGGTCAGGGCCCATGATGCCGTCGCGGTGGCCTGGCCAGTTCTCGACGAGCGTCGTCAGCATCAGTTGCCCGCCCGCCTCCAGCCCCTCGATGACGAGCGGCTT
>JANPJN010000300.1:0-1907 GCA_031425515.1 Acidobacteriota bacterium
TTATCAGCCTTCTCCGCCTTGTCTTCGTTCGGCTGCTCGCGCTCGGCATCCTTCTTCGCCTTCTCGCGCGCTTCTTCCATGCGCCGGCGCAGCTCGGCGAAGGTGGTGACCTCGTAGGTCTTCTTCTTCAGATCCAGGTCGTAGACCTTCTCCTCTGAGAGGTCGATGATCTGACCGGTCGAATCGTTCATCGTGGCCTTGCGCGTGCCCTTGACCGCCGATGTGGCGACGACGCCCTCCCGTGCGGCCTTGCCGCCGAAGAGGTTGACCATGCGGCCGATGACGCCTTCGAGCTTGACCTGTGATTTCTCGCGGGTCTTGACCTCCGCCGTCGCGGGGGCCGGCATCAGTCCGATGAGCGGCAATGCCACGGCGCAGGAGATGATCAGACGCTTCATTGGGGTCCTCCAGAGAAAGCTTCGCTTCGTACCGGCCGCCATTGTAATCTGCCGTAGCATCCACCGGATCCCCTTTCGGTCCAACGACATGGCCACACAGCCCGACATCGGCGCGCCGCCACGCGCGGCCGGCATCCGCCTTGGCATCTCGGCCTGCCTGCTGGGGCAGGAGGTGCGCTTCGACGGCGGGCACAAGAAGGATGCCTTTCTGACCGGCACCCTCGGCCCGCATGTGGCGTGGGTGGCCGTCTGTCCCGAAGTCGAAGTGGGCATGGGTACGCCGCGGGAGACGCTGCGGCTCGTCCGGACGGGCGCGGGGACGCGGATGGTCACGACGCGCGCGGGTGTGGACTGGACCGACGCCATGCGGGTGTGGGCCGTGCGCCGCGTGGAGGCGCTTGCGGACGAAGATCTGGACGGCTACGTCCTCAAGAAGGACTCTCCAAGTTGCGGGATGGAGCGCGTCAAGGTGTACGGGGGGGACGGACCTGGCGTGCGTGACGGCCGCGGCGTCTTCGCCGACGTGCTGCTCGGCCGGCTGCCGCTGCTGCCCGTCGAGGAGGAAGGCCGCCTCTGTGACGCGCGTCTGCGCGAGAACTTCATCGAGCGGGTGTTTGCGTACCGGCGTCTGAAGGACCTGTTCCGGGCGCGGTGGACCATGGGGGATCTGGTGCGCTTCCACACGGCCCACAAGATGGCGCTCCTCGCGCATTCGACGACGAAGTATCAGGAGCTTGGACGACTCGTGGCGACGGCGTCGAAGGTCGGACGCCCGGAGCTGCGGTCGCGGTACGAGCGGCTGTTCATGGACACGCTGGCCGCACCGGCGACTCCGCGCCGGCATGCCAACGTGCTCAGCCACATGGCCGGGCACTTCAAGGACAGACTCGACGCGCCGTCGCGCCGTGAGCTGGCGGCCTCGATCGAGGAGTACCGGACGGGGCTCGTGCCGCTGGTGGTGCCGCTCACGCTCATCGCCCACTACGTCAGGGTCCACGAGGTCGAGTATCTGGCGGGCCAGGTCTACCTCCAGCCGCATCCCCGCGAGCTGATGCTGCGCAACCACGTCTGAAGGGCACCACGGGCGAGGGCCTGTGTAGCGGTCTACCCACAAGTTCGCTTTCTCGCAGGTTTTGCCATGGTCCAGCCGCGCCGCGGCGGCGGAGGCCGGCGATATCGGCGGGAAGAGGGGCCTCTGCGGTGGCACTCCGGTTGCTCAGCCGCCAGGGGATGGCCTTGCGACGCTTCGCGGTGGTCGGCGCGGTGCTGCTGGCGAGCGGGCTGACGTGGCTTGGCGTCTTCCGCCTCGCGAGCACTGTGCGCAGCGTGGCGCACGAGCTCGACCGCGCGGGCGCCGTCCAGATCACACCGCGGCCCCAGACGACGGTAGCGTTCGACCGTGCCGGGCGTGAGGCCTTCACCTTCTTTGTCGAGCAGCGGATCGATGTGCCGCTCGAACAGATGTCGCCGCGGCTCATCGACGCCGTGATCTCGGTCGAAGACCGGCGA
>JANPJN010000301.1:0-6760 GCA_031425515.1 Acidobacteriota bacterium
CGTCCAGCAGCCGCGCCCCGCGAATTAGCGGGGCGAGAATGTTGAAGAGCGTCCCCCCCAGCTTATCGGACGTCGGCCAGAGCCCCGGCCAGTCCGGCGCGTCCAGCGTCCGCCCTTTCAGTTCACCTGCAATGATACGCATACATCAGCTATCAGCTATCAGCTATCAGCTATCAGCTATCAGCTGACAGCTGACAGCTAGCTTCCAGCTTCCAGCTCCCCGCTTCCAGCTACCAGCTTCCGGATACCAACTATCAGCTATCGGCTATCAGCGTCCCGTGACCAGCTTTAGGTACCAGGTGTTCGCCACTGGTTCCAGCAGCACATCTGACCTGAAAGCTGAAAGCTGACAGCTGCCCTACCCCACCCCCACCAACCCGAACCGTTGCGCCCAGCTGGTCTGCACGAACGCGCGCAGTCCCTCTGACTGCTGCTCGTCGTCGAGCGCGGCGACGGCTTCGCGGCGGGCCTCCTCCATGACCTGGTGGTCGCGCACGAGATCGCCGACCCGCAGGGTCGGCATGCCGGACTGCCGCGTGCCGAAGAAGTCGCCGGGGCCGCGCAGCTCGAGGTCGCGCTCCGCGATCGCAAAGCCGTCGGTCGTCTCCGTTAGCGCCTTGAGCCGCGCACGCCCCTGGTCGGTCAGCGGATACTGGTACAACAGCACGCAGCAGGACTCGTGCGGCCCCCGGCCGACCCGCCCCCGCAACTGATGCAGCTGCGAGAGACCGAACCGCTCGGCATGCTCGACGAGCATGACAGACGCATTCGCCACATCCACCCCCACCTCCACCACCGTCGTCGAGACCAGCACGTCGAACTCCCCGCGGCCGAACGCTCCCATGACGCGCTCCTTCGCCTCCTGCTTCATCCGGCCGTGGAGCAGCGCGACGCGGCAGGTCGGAAAAATGTCCTGCGCGAGATGGTCCGCCATCTCGGTGGCCGCCTTGAGATCGACCTTCTCCGACTCCTCGACGAGCGGATAGATCACGTACGCCTGGCGCCCCTCGTCTATCTGACGACGAATGAAGTCGTAGATCTCCTCGCGGCCTGATTCCGGCCTGGTAATCGTTTTGATGGGGAACCGGCCGGGCGGCATCTCGCGCAGCGTTGACACGTCGAGGTCGCCGTATGTCGTGAGCGCGAGACTGCGCGGGATGGGCGTGGCGGTCATCACCAGCACGTCCGGATGCATCCCCTTGGCTCGCAGCGTCGCGCGCTGCACGACGCCGAACCGATGCTGCTCGTCTATCACGACGAGGCCGAGATCGTGGAAGGCGACCGGATCCTGGACCAGCGCGTGCGTGCCGATGGCCAGATGGATCGATCCGCCGGCGAGCTCCGCCTGCAATTCCCGCCGCTTCCGAGCCGGTGTGGACCCGGTGAGCAGCGCGACCCTGAACCGAGAGGCCTCGAGCAGCCGCCGGATGGTGATGAAGTGCTGCTCCGCCAGGATCTCGGTGGGCGCCATGAACGCGACCTGGAAGCCGTTCTCCATCGCGACGAGCGCCGCGAGGAGCGCCACGATGGTCTTCCCCGATCCCACGTCGCCCTGCAGCAGCCGGTTCATCGGCTGCGGACGCTTCATGTCCGCGACGATCTCGGCGACGACCGTGCGCTGCCCCCCCGTCAGCCGGAACGGCAGCACGCGGCGCGCCGACTCCCGCACGGCATCGGTCACGACCACCGACCGCGGCTTGCGTTCGGTATCCGCCTTTCGCCGCCGCAGCACGAGCCCTGCCTGAAAGAGGAAGAACTCCTCGAAGATGACGCGACGCTGCGCCGGTGTCCGGAAGGCGTTGAGGTCCTCGATCGAGGTGCCGGCCGGAGGAAAGTGCACGTCGAGGAGCGCCTGCCGGCGGGGCACGAGGTGCTGGCGCGCCCGCACCTCGGCCGGCACACCGTCGGGCAGGTCCGCCGGAAGCTGCGACAGCGCGAGGTGCACGATCGCGCGCTGCATCTTCGTCGTCAACGTGCCGGTCTTTTCGTAGATGGGGACAATCCGGCCGGTGTGGAGGGTGTCGTCGTCTGCTGGCGTCTCGGACGGCGGCGAGGCGGCGTCGGGTTCGGTCTTCAGGATTTCGTACTGCGGGTTCTGAAGCTGCAGGCCGTGGGACGAGAGCTCGAGCCGACCGAAGAGAATGACGCGCTGGTGCGGGTGGAAGACGTCGCTCAGGAAGCCCTGGTTGAAGAAGACGGCGCGAAGCGATCCGGTGGCGTCCCGGACGAGCATCTCGAAAATCTTGAAGCGCGGTCGCCGCGTCGGGCGCAGGCCGCAGCTCACGACCTCGCCGGCAATCGAGGCCGAGGCGCCCGGCCGGAGCGAGGCGATCGTCTGGAAGGTGCCGCGGTCCTCGTAGCGGATCGGGAACCGATAGAGCAGATCCTCGACGGTGGTGAGGCCGACACGCAGGAGATCGGCGGCGCGCCGGGGCCCGACGCCCTTCAGGAACTGCAGCGGCGTGTCGAGCGGGAGCATCGGAAGGCGGGCCGGCCGCTACTGCACGATCGTCGAGGTGCCCGCGCCGACGCGGATCTCCCGGATGCGGGACGGCAGCTCGAACGGCTCGTCCATGTCGATGCCGTTCGGATTGTCCGCCGAGCGGGAATAGAAGCTGAGGAGCTCCTGCAGCACGGCCTTCGGTACGGTGACGCCGGAGATCTCGGCGGACTGGAGCTGGAACTGCCCCGTGCCGTCTCTGGTCGTCAGCGTCCCGGCCGCGGTGACCGGCAGGCGGCCCGAGAGGTAGCCGAGCGGATCGAGCCAGCCGCGTTGCTTCTGCTTGCGCACGACATCGAGATCGACGATGGCGCGCCCGGAGACGCGGCCGTTACCCAGGGCGTTCAGCGTCGGCTCGAGGACTCCGACGGGCACCTGCGAGCCGGCGCTGAAACGGAGATAGGCATTCAGTTCCACGTCCGTCACGGTCGTCGGCCGCGGCTGCGCCGACTTCAGCGGCGCCGTTTTCCCCTGCAGCACGATTTTGCCGAGCTTGCTCTGGAAACGGGTCGCGTCCTCGCGCGTGAGTCGGGCCTGCGCGCCCACGGAGACGGCCGCGACCACGGCGACGAGTGCGACGACCGCTGCGCGGGTCTGCATGCCTGATTGTAGCAAGCCTTCAGGGGCGCGCGGCGCCCTTCCGGGCGGCCTGCCGCGCCCGCATGATGAGCTCCAGCTTGCGCCGTTCGATCATGCCTTCGAAGACTCGGAAGCGCGCCTGCTGGCGGACGTCGAGCACCTCGTCCACGGCCGCGAGCGCCCGGGCAATGTCCGCGTCATCCTTTTGATCCTGTTCTCGAAGCGCGTTCAGGCGCTCGCGCACCGCCCCCTCGTCGTACTGGGTCTCGGCGCGGTCACCCGCGAGCTGCCGCAGATCCTGGAGGCCACGGAGCCGTCCCTGCAGCGCCGTCCGGCGGGTCTCCTGAAGGCTTTTCAGCCGCGCGAGAAACTCCGGAGCGCGCTGGTCGTCGAGCCCCAGCGCCTTCTGCGCCTGGGACCCGGCGTAGGCGTCGAGCATGGCGACGACGGTGCCGGGGGGCCGCTGGCCGCCCGCGCGGCCCGCGCGGGCGCCGGGCCGGAGCGTGTCGGTGGCCTGCTGCCCCGCGGACGCCGGGACGGCGGATGCGGTGAGTGCCAGCGCCAGCACGGCGCCGCGCAGATGGAGGGTCGTGAATCGGATTCTCATGTCGTTACACCCCTGTTCGCTTCAGTTCGGTTTCCAGCAGACGCGTGAGCTCGTCGCGCTCGTCCGCACTCAGTTCGATCGCGACTTCCTCGGCCAGTCCCGGCGCCGCGCCGAGCGCCAGCGCCTGCGCGTCCTCGCCCGTGAGGCGGTCGGCGGCCAGGCCCACCGCGACCCATGCGGCGTCGGGCTCCCCGTCGGGGGTCGGCCTCGCGGGCTCGGCGGCCGACGGCACGGTCGCCTGCTCGCCGCCCCTCGGCGCGTGGAGGGTGGCGCGCCAGGAGAATGTGGCCGCGCCCAGGACAACGAGCAGCAGGACGAGCCAGACGGCGGCCGGGCGCCCCCGCCACGGCCACGCACGGGGCGTCGCCGCAGGTTCCTCGCGAATCGCCGACGCGACCCGCGCCGCGAAGTGATCCCAGAAGAGTGGGGATGGCTCGACCGGCCGGTCCTGCGCCGCATCCAGCAGGGCCTCGCGCAGCCGCGTGACCGATGCCTGGCACGAGGCGCACGTCGCGAGGTGTCGCGCGGTGTCGCGATCCGGAGGTGCGGGCTCCGGCGCCAGGTCGAGCGCTTCGGCTGCGTCCACGATTTCCGCGTCTGTCAGGTGCCTCATGATCGCTTCTCGAGTCTCTTCTTCAGGTTGGCGAGCGCGTGGAACAGGTTGCCCTTCGCGGTTCCCACCGATGTGCCGAGGATCGCGGCGACCTGTGCGTGCGGCAGCTCGTGATAGACGCGAAGGATGAGCGTGGCGCGCTGGCGCGGCGGGAGTTGCGCGACGGCGGCCCGCACCTCGGCGGCCCGTTCGGCTCGCAGCAGGGTGGCGTCCGCCGCCTCGATTCCAACGTCCGCCTGGCTGTCGTCGAGCGGCACGCGCGCGGTGGTGTGCACGGCGGCGCGGTTCAGGCACACGTTGACGGCGATGCGGTACAGCCAGGTGGAGAACGCGGCACTGCCCTTGAAGCCCGACAGCCCTCTGTAGGCCCGGACGAAGACGTCCTGCGCGAGGTCGCTTGCGTCCTCGTGGGCCCCCGCGAAGCGGTAGCAGATCTGGTAGACAAGCCGCTGATGGCGTTGCACGAGGACGTCGAACGCCTCGCGGTTCCCCGCCCGGCTCGCCTGCACCAGCGTGTCGTCGTCCGCCTCTGCCCTCGGGAGTTCGTCGGCGCCCGGCGTCACGCGCAGCCGCCAGCCCGTCTGTTCGCGGTCCGCCGCCGGCCGGGGCACTGCGTGCTCACTTGCCATTCACCTGATTTAGACCGGGCGCGAGGCAGAACGGCATAAGCCGCCTCGATCCGCCCGTTGACTTTCGCTTTTTGTTTGATATAGTCCCGGCCATGCTGCCACTCACCAAACGTCAGCGGGAGATCCTTGATTTTCTGAACGATTTCATCCAGCAGCACGGCTACGCGCCGAGCCTGGAGGAGATCGGCCGGCGATTCAGCCTGTCGTCGCTGGCCACGGTGCACAAGCACCTGACCAACCTGCAGGAGAAGGGCTTCATCAAGCGGGCCTGGAACCGCAGCCGCTCGGTGGAGGTGGTACCGGCGCGGCTCGGGAGCCGAGCGGTCGAGCTGCCGATGCTCGGCTATGTCGCGGCCGGCTCTCCGATCGAAGCGGTGGTCGGCAGCGAAACGATCGCCGTCCCCGAGGACCTCGGCGGCAAGCGCGACAGCTACGGGCTCCGCGTCAAGGGGGACTCGATGATCGACGAGCAGATTCGCGACGGCGACTTCGTCATCGTCGAGGATCGCAACACCGCCGCGAACGGTGAGATGGTGATTGCCCTCCTCAACGGGAGCGATGTCACCCTCAAGAAAATTTATCGCGAGCACGGTCATATCCGGCTGCAGCCGGCCAACCCCGCCATGCAGCCGATCCTCGCGTCGCCGGACCAGGTCCAGGTGCAGGGGGTGGTCGTCGGCGTCATGCGGCGGTATTAGCGGACGGGCCCGCGACGGGATAATCTTGTGGGAGCCATGACTGAACGCAAACAGATCAACTTCACCATCGTCCCGGACGATACCGCCGATCTTCCGCGCACGTACGCGAATTTCTGCGCGATCTCCCACACGCCGTTCGACTTCACGCTCGCGTTCTGCGAGGTCCTGCCGCTGTCGGAGAAGGACGTCCACGGGGCCGAAGAGAACCACGTCGTGCGTGCGCCCGTCCGGTCGAAGGTCGTCGTGCCGCTGCAGGTCATCCCCAATCTGATTGCGGCGCTCCAGGAGCACATGCGCGTGTATTCCGAGTCCACCGGCAACAGCTGGGACGCGAAGGGACCGATTCACTGATCGAGGATCGAGCGATGGCGCCGCGCACCCCTCCCCGCTCCCCGCGCAAGGCGCCACTCCCATCGAAGAAGGCCGCCGAGACCCGTCGTCTGCTCGCGGTCCTCTCGACCCAGCACCCCGGCGCCGACACGGAACTGCACTTCTCCACGCCCTACGAACTGCTGGTGGCCACCATTCTGTCCGCGCAATGCACCGACGCGCGCGTCAACAGCGTGACGCCGGCGCTCTTTGCGCGCTATCCCGACGCGCGCGCCCTCGCGGGCGCGACGACCGACGAGCTCGAGCCGCAGATTCAGCCGACGGGATTTTTCCGGGCGAAGTCACGGTCGCTGGCGGGCATGGCGGCGGCGCTCGTGGCCGGGCATGACGGTGAGGTGCCCAATACGATGGAGGCGCTCGTGAGCCTGCCGGGGGTCGGACGCAAGACGGCCAACGTCGTGCTCGGCCATGCGCTCGGCGTGCCGGGCCTGCCGGTCGATCGCCACGTGCTCAGGGTGGCGAACCGGATTGGCATCGCGCGATCGGAGGACCCCGAGGTCGTCGAGCAGCAGCTCAATGCGGCCATGCCGCCGGGGGAGTGGACGCGGACATCCGACATTCTGATCCTGCACGGCCGCCGCATCTGCAAGCCGCGGCCGCGGTGCGATCGGTGCGCCGTGCGTGACGCGTGCGACTATTTCCGCGCGCTCGGCGCGAAGGCGGCGCCGCGCGCCGTGCGGCGGGTGCGGCGGTGACGCGCGAACGCTTCACCCGGCTCGTCGAGGCCGCGCTGGACCAGATTCC
>JANPJN010000302.1:0-1911 GCA_031425515.1 Acidobacteriota bacterium
ACGCCGTAGTCCCGGCTGTGCCACCACGAGGGATTGGGATTGGACGAGCCCGGGAAGATCGCCACGCCCCGGACGCGGCCGTCCACCTGGCGCGAGTACGCCGCCCATGCGGCCGGCTTCCCCCACACGGTCTTCGCGCCGGTGAGACCATCACTGTTCACGACCATGCCGCCGCCCTTCTCGGTCAACCCCGTGGCGACCCGCACGCCGAGCCCCATCTCCTCCTGAGGCCCGAACACGAGCTCACGCTCGTTGCCCTGGATCCCTGATTCCAGCGTCAAGAGAAACGCGTGATCCCCGTGACGCGCGATCGTGACACGGAGATCCTGGGTCGCGATCACTGTGGCGTCCAGAGCCATCAGGCGGTTCCGGGTCGCAAACGTGAGCCGGCCTCCGACCACGGCCGGCGCCATCGTGAAGGCGACGTGGTCGATGCGCGCCTTGTTTCGCCAGAAGTCCTCGCCGTTGATGTCGCCAAACGCCAGCCACACGCCTGGGTGCATCGTCGCATGATCGATGGCGTCCCCTTCGGCCGGAGGATGCGTGCGGGTGACCTGCACCGCGCTCGGCGCACGCAGGTTCTGGAAGTGCGGGCGCAGCACCTGCGGATCGCTGAAGACGTAGTCCGCAATCGGCCGGCCTCCCTCGAGGATCGACAGCCGGTCGGGTTTCATCTCCCACGAAAACCCGGCGCTCGGTGCGGCGCGTCCTGCAGGAGCGCTCGCCGGCGCCGCGGCGGACGGCTGTGCGGTCGTGGCCGCAGGCGCGGTCGGAAGCGCGCGCTGCAGCATGAGCCACGAAACGAGATCCGCCAGATCCGTCGGATTCAAGGCGCGGTCGAACGCGGGCATCGGGGATTGATGGATGCTGCGGCGGCTGCTGATCGTCCGCTTGTCCACCGCGACCGGCTCGCCGCTCAGCTGCACGATGTTGAGCGCGCTGTCGGTTTCAGACTCGAAGATCCCGGCGAACCCTTTTCCGTCGCGCGTCGAGACGCTCAGCAACCCGTAGCCTTCGACGATGATCTGATTGGGGTTCAGGATGGACCGGATGACCGAGTCCGCATCATCGCGGTCGCCGATCGTGCGCAGGTCAGGACCGACGCTCCGGCCTTCGTCGCCGGCGCGGTGACAGGCCACGCAGCCCGCCGCGCTGAAGAGCCCGGGACCCCGCTTCGGGTCCGCCCTGGCAAGCAGCGGCAGCACCTGCGCGACCGTCGTCGGTGTCTCGACGGCTCCGAGCGCCGGCAACTTGAGATTCGACTCCCGCTTGCGATACGTGCCCACGACCGTGTTGCCAACCTTCTGGTCACCGACGAACAGCGCGGCCTTGAGCGTGGCGGTTTCGGTCAGACGACCGGGGCTCCCGGAACGGGACTTCGGCGTCGGGTCGGATCCATCCAGCGTGAAGCGAACCGCCGCCGGCTTGATGCCGGGCGTGATCTTCACCGTCAACGCGTCCACGAAATCGCCTGGCCTCGGAGAAATGTCGATGAGGGGATTGCCGCCGGCGTGCGCCAGCCAGTTGGCGGCGATCTCGGATGTGCCAGGGTCACGGTCCTGGACGAACGGCTTCACCTCGTCTGGCTGGAGCGCGCGACTCTCCGTGAGCGCAAGCAGTGCGGATCGCCTGACCGGCCCGCGTGCATCCTTCAGCAGGCCGCGCAGCACGTCGGGCGTGGCGATCTCGCGCAGGGCCTGCCATGCGGCATACAGGGTGACGCGATCGGTTTCCTTCGCCACCAGATCGGAAAGCTGGTGGACTGCCTGCCGCTGGCGCGCCTGGGCGATCGCCTGCACGCCGGCAAAACGCACGCGCGGCTCCGCGTCCTGCAGCGCCGCCACGACATACGGCGGCAGCTGGTCGCCGGGGCGATGTTCGCGGATACGGTGCGCCGCGATCCGGATCGCC
>JANPJN010000303.1:0-11552 GCA_031425515.1 Acidobacteriota bacterium
TCGTCCCTGCGACGTTACGCTCCTCGACCGCGGCCACCTTGATGCCGAGTCTCGCTTCCGCCTCGGGTGTCAGTTTGACGACGTTGAGATCGGACTCCTTTACAGGATTCTCGACCTTGGCCGGAGGCGCCTGCGCGGGCCCGGCCGGCGCATTCCGACAGCCGGCAGCAAGGACGGCGCAGAGCGGGAGCACTATGACGGCACGCCTGTAATGCATGGACGACCTTTACCGTGGGAGAGCCGGAGCGCAGCCGCGGCCGGTGCTGCGCTCGAGGAGGATCAGAGAGCGCCGCCGTTCGGCGGCGGCGTCGAGCTCGCGCGATCGGGCCTCGTTGAGCCGACGCGAGAGGTCGAGCACCGAGAGCAGCGGGAGCTCGCCGGCCTGGTAGGCCCGCTCCGTCTGCCCGGCCTGTTGTTCGAGCCTGGGTCGGATGTCGTCGCGCCACGCCGCGAGGGCGCGGTCCGCCTGCCCGAACCGGGCGTGCGCATCCCGTAGCTCGCGAAGGATGGCATACCGCGCCGAGAGATACCGCGCCCGGGCGCGCTCGAGCTCCGAGCCGGCCCGCAGCACGCCCGCCTGATTGCGATCGAACAGGCCGAGGTCCGAGTCGATGCCGGGCCCGAGCTCGAAGCCCTCACTCCCCTTTGCGTTCGCATCGAGGACCGCGACAAACGTGAACGCGCGGGAGCGCTCCCAGCCAAGCCGCGCTCCGGCCGCCTCGATGTCGAGCTCCGCGACGCGCACCTCGGGACGCGCCGCGAGCGTCTCTGTCTCGAGGGCGCTGACATCCGCGCAGGCGCCGGGCGCGACGGCCTCGGGCCCGGTCCGAATCGCCTCGGGCGCCAGCCGCTCTCCCGCGCCCAGCCACTGGTGCAGCCGATCCGCCGCCAGTACCACGTCGAGCGCCGCGCGTGCCACGTCCTGGTCGGCCCGCGATGCCTCGACGGCCGCGGCTTCCGACTCGAGCCGGCTGATGTCGCCCGCTTCATACCGGTTCCGCACGATGCCGCTGACACGATGCGCCAGCACGGCGGCCTCCTGCGCAAGCCCCCGCCGTGCTTCGGCCGTCCAGAGGTCGGCGTGCGCCAGCCGCACATCGGCCACGAGCGAAAGCCCGGCGACCACCAGACGCTCTGCGGTCGCCTCGGCGGCCGCCTTCGCGGCCTTCACGCGTCTGGGGCGCTGCCAGATCGCCTCAATCGGCCAGCGCGCGGTCGCCTCCAGTTGTTTGGGCCCCCACGGCAGCAGCAGCGAGAGTACGGGATTGCGAAGCAGCCCCGCCTGCGCGATCTCGGCCCTGGCGATGCCGAGGTCGGCCAGGCCGGCGGCGAAATCCGGATTGTTCCAGAGCGCAATCGCCACCGACTCCTCGGACGTCAGCCCGTCGTCCGGGGTCACACCCGATGGAATCTCTGGCGGGCCCTGAGAAGGGCGCACGCCGTGGCCGGTCTGCGCTCTGATGCGCTCGGCCAGCTGCTCTTTCGTCGGTCCGCCGCCCGAGGTGGCGCACGCCGCCGCCAGCAGGAGAACGACGATCAGGGAGCAGCGCCAGAGGGAGGCGAACGGCGGCATCGGAGCTTGTAGTCTATTGCAGATGGCGTATCCTCATCCCTCCATGCTGGCCTTCACCGCCGCGCTCCTGGCCGCTACCGCGCTCTCGGGATCCGCCGGTGCTCCCATCGGATCCGCGGCCACGCTCGCGCAGTCCGCCGGTGCGCAAGGGCCGTCCGCCTGTCCAGCACTACAGGTCCGCAACCCCCACGGCAACTACATCGTCCCGGGCGTCCGCGGCGACATCCCCTACTCGGGCGCCCTGGCGCTCGATGCCTACGTGCAACCGGGACCGCGGCGGCCGTCGGTCGTCGTCGTGCACGGCGGCGACTGGACGACGGGCAGCCGCATCGCGCACGTCGGGCAACTGCTGGAGCTCCTCACGCATGCCGGTTACAACTGGTTCTCGATCGACTACAGAACCGGAGGCCTGCCCGGGTTCGAGGACTCGCTCGCCGATCTGCGGGCGGCGCTGGGCTTCATCCGCTGCCACGCGGGTGGCCTCGGCATCGATCCCGCGCGCCTGGTTCTTCTGGGGGAGGACTCCGGAGCGCATCTCGCCGCGTTGCTGGCCGCTGAACGCCCCGCCGGCGTGGTCGGTGCGGTTCTCGTCGGCGGCTACTACGATCTGACGACGGTGCCGGCACTGGCGAAAATCGCCGATCGCGGCCTGCTGACTCGCGCCTCGCCGGCAGCGGACGCCGGCAGCCGGATGCCGCCGACGCTCGTCGTGCACGGCGGCGCCGACACCGAGTCCCCCACCGCCGATGCCCGGCGGTACTGCGCCGCGCTGACGCAGAGCGGAGGGCAATGCCGGTTCGTCGAAGCGGCCGGCGCGAGCCATCGCAGCGAGAACTGGTATCCCACGCAATGGGATTACAAGCGAACGATTGCCGGCTGGTTGTCGGACACCGCCGGGGCCGGGGCCCCGAACACGGCGCCGGCGAAAGGCTCTCCGGCGGGTCCGCTCACAAAGAACATTGTCTACAGTCCGTCCACCCGCCTGGCGCTCGACGCGTTCGTGCCGCCCGGCGCGTCGCAACCAGTCCCTGCCGTCATCGTGGTGCACGGCGGTGGATGGGAAGCGGGCGACAAGGTCACGTACGCGACACCGCTCTTCGAGCCGCTCTCGCGCGCGGGCCTGGCATGGTTCTCCATCGACTACCGGCTGACACCCAAAGCCACGAACGAGGAGCAGCTCGAAGACCTGCGGCAGGCGATCCGGTTCCTCCGCGCCGAGCACGCACGCTTCAACATCGACCCGCGCCGGATCATTCTCGTCGGCGAGTCCGCGAGCGGACAGATGGTGACGCAGATCGCCGCGGAAGACGGCGCACTCGCCGGGGTCGTGTCCTTTTACGGCGTCTACGACTTCAACGCGATGGTCACCGACGCCTCTCCGCGCTCGCTGCTCGTGCGACTG
This sequence comes from Acidobacteriota bacterium, assembly GCA_031425515.1. Taxonomy (GTDB): domain Bacteria; phylum Acidobacteriota; class Vicinamibacteria; order Vicinamibacterales; family 2-12-FULL-66-21; genus JALZOC01. The sequence goes on from JANPJN010000303.1 coordinate 2,976, forward strand.
TTCCGCCGGATGGTGCTGGACGAAGCCTCACGGGAGGTGCTGCGCGCGTACTCGCCGCTCCACCGGGCGCACGCGAAGATGCCTCCGGTGCTGCTCGTGAACGGTACCGGAGAGCGCCTGTGGGCCCAGGCGCAGACCTACGCCGCGCGACTGTCCGCGCTCGGGGTCCCGCACGAGGTGATCGCCATCGACGGGGCTCCACACGGGATGGAGAACTGGGAAGGACACCCCGAGTGGACGACGTACAAGGGCCGCGTAGTCCAGTGGATCCAGCAGGTGGCCGGCCGCCGCGTCATGTAAGTTCCGCCACGGTTGTGTAACCGGGCTCAGGCCGCACACGTTAGCGCGCACCGAAATACCGGCGAAATACCACCAGCCACCTCGGGCATTCCCCTTGCGTCTCCTGGTGCTGCGCCGCTTTGCGGTGCGAACAGGAGCCCCATGAACAGGCATCTGCGGCCCGCCCTCGCGGCGGCCGTCCTCGGCATCAGCACTTTTCTTGTGGCGTGCGGCGGACAGGGAAGCTCACCGACAGCTCCCTCCACTGGTTCCCCCGCGGCCGGCAGCACCTCCGTCGTCATCAGCGGGACGCTCCGCTCGGGCTCCGCGTTCCTGTCGGAAGGGACCGGCGGCTCGATGGCCGGCCTGACCGTCACAGTGGTCGGCACGTCGATCACAGCGGCGGTGGACGGCGCCAATCACTTCACGCTTACGGGAGTACCCGCGGGCGACGTGCAACTCCGGTTCTCAGGAATGGGCATCGAGAGCACCGTCACGCTGACGCAGCTTCAGGCGGCCCAGACGGTAACCGTCATCATCAACGTCTCGGGCGCCACCGTCGCCGTCGAGGCCGAGCAGCGTAGCGGCGCGGCCTCGCAGGAGCTCGAAGGGCGCGTGGAATCCCTGCCGCCGACGACTGCGGCCGGGTCACTCAAGGTCGCGGGACGCACGGTGCTGACGGACGCCTCCACCTCCGTCCTCCAGGGGGGCGCGCCGAAAACCTTCGCCGATCTCCAGATTGGCATGCGGGTGCACGTCAAGGGCTCGCCGGCAGGCGCTGACCTCGCCGCTTCAGAGATCCGCATCCAGAACACGAACACCTGGCTGCCGGTCAACGTGAACGGCGTCATCGACTCGTTCCTGCCCGGCGCCACGTTCCAGTTCAAGGTCGGCAGCCGTCTGGTCAAGGGCGACGACCTGACGGCCTGGTTCGGCACCGGCAACACCTCCGGCTCCGTCGCAATGCTCGCCAACGGCGTGCGCGTCGAAGTCAAAGGGCAGCAGCGCGACGGCTACATCTACGCCGAGCGCATCCACGTCAACGGCACGGATGGCGATCCAGACGGCGGGAAGGACGACGACGACGGCGATCAGGACAGCTCGGCCTCGATCCACGGCCCGCTGACCGCGCTCGGCGGGTCGAAGCCCGCACTGACGCTGACGGTCGGCGGCACGAGCGTACGGACGACGGCGGACACGACCGTCAAACGCCGGGGCGACACGCAGACGCTCGATCAGCTCAAAGTCGGCCAGTCCCTGCACGTCGTCGGCACCCGGCAGCCCGACGGCTCGCTCGCCGCCAGGCACATCACGATTGACGACGATGCGGCCGGTGGAGAGTTCGAGATCGAAGGGTCGGCGGGCGGTGTCAAGGGGACGTGCCCCGTCGTGACGTTCGGAGTGAATGGCTACGACGTGGCGACCAGCGCCGCCACGGTCTTCGAAGGAGGGACGTGCGCGTCGCTGAAGAGCGGCGCGAAGGTGACGGTCAAGGGCACGGCGCAGGCCAGTGGGCCCGTGTTGGCCACGCGCGTTCGTCTGAAGTAGCCGCGATAACTTCCGGCCCGGCGTCCGCCTCACAGGGAGGCGGGCGCCGCTCAGCCGCCCGCCATCGCCCCCACCACCAGAAAGGGTTCCTCCCCTTTTACGACCGCGTCCGGCAGCGGCGTGTCCGGCAGGTCGTGCGACAGATCCTGTTCGCAGGCGAAGAAGCGGACGAACGCGCGCCGCTTCATCGTGACGTGATCGCGGATCGTGCCGCACAGCACGGGATAGGCGGCCTCGAGCGCGTCCAGCACGGCGCGCTGCGTCGCCGGGCCCTCGAGCTCGAGGCGCACCTCGTCGTCCACGCGTGCGAGCGTGCGGAGGTGCGCGGGCAGCAGGACGCGGATCATGGCAGTGTCTGCACCTCGACGGACACCACCGGTGGAAGGTCGCGGACGATCGGGGCCCACGAGTCCCCGCCGTCAGCCGATGCATACACCTGGCCGCCTGTCGTCCCGAAGTACACACCGCAGGCGTCGAGCGAGTCCACCGCCATCGCGTCCCGGAGCACGTTGACGTAGCAATCGCGCTGCGGCAGCCCCTTCGTCAATGCCTCCCACTCCTCGCCGCCGCTCCGGCTGCGATAGACACGGAGCTTCCCATCAGGCGGGTAGTGCTCGGAATCGCTCTTGATCGGGACCACATAGATCGTCTCCGGCTCGTGGGCGTGGACGTCGATGACGAACCCGAAGTCGCTCGGGAGGTTGCCGCTCACCTCGCGCCAGAGGTCGCCGGCGTTGTCGCTTCGCATCACGTCCCAGTGCTTCTGCATGAAGAGGACGCCCGGACGCGACCTGTGCATGGCGATACGGTGGACGCAGTGGCCGACCTCGGCGTCTGCGTCCGGAATGCCTTGCGATCGCAGCCCTTTGTTGATCGCTTTCCACGTCGCGCCGCCGTCGTCGGAGCGGAACGCTCCGGCCGCGGAGATCGCGACATACATCCGGCCCGCCTGGTGCGGGTCGAGAAGAATCGTGTGGAGGCAGAGTCCGCCGGCGCCGGGCTGCCAGGCCGAACCGGATCCGTGCTCCCGCAGACCCGGCAGCTCATGCCAGGTCTGGCCGCCGTCCTGCGTGCGGAAGAGCGCCGCGTCCTCGACGCCGGCATAGACCGTGTCGGGATCCGTCAGCGACGGCTCGAGATGCCAGACGCGCTTGAAATCCCAGGGGTGCGCGGTGCCGTCGTACCACTGGTGCGTGCCGGGCACGCCGTCGTAGACGAACTTGTTGCCAGCCGGCTCCCACGTCCTTCCCCCGTCGTTCGACCGCTGAATGATCTGCCCGAACCAGCCACTCGATTGTGACGCGTAGAGGCGGTTCGGATCGGCCGGCGATCCCTTGACGTGGTAGATCTCCCATCCGCCGAAGTGGGGACCGGCGACCTCCCAGCGTTCGCGCTTCGCGTCCGACGTCAGCACGAATGCGCCCTTCCGCGTCCCGACCAGCACACGCACACCGCTCATCACTTCGCTCCTTCCACGGCGAATGCCACCACCGCGCCGCCGAGTTTACTCCCGGTGACCTTGCCGTGTCCGCCGGCGGAGACGACCACGTACCGCCGTCCTTTCCAGACGTAGGTGCCCGGGACCGAGTGGGCGGAGAACGGGAGGTCCCCTTCCCACAGCTTCCGCCCGTCGTCTGCAGCGTAGGCCCGGAGCTTCGTCTCGAAGACCGTGCCCCCGAAGAACACCACGCCGTCCACGACCAGCGGCCCGCCGATACCGGGAAGCATCGGCGCCTCCCATCGGACCTTCCCGGTCGCGACATCGATGGCGGCCAGCGCGCCCCAGGGCTCCTGATTGCAGGGACGGCCCTCGGGATCGACGAACGTCCGCCGCGACATGGCGAACGGCGCGCCGCGCTGCGCGGCGTACTCCTGCCCCCAGCGTTCGCCCGTTTCTCCGTGGTTCGCCGAATCGTACGCCGCCCTGGGAATGAGACGGACCGCGGTCGCCAGGCGATTGGCCGCCACGACGATCAGGCCGCGGGTGGGGTCGTAGGATCCGCTGCCCCAGTTCGCTCCGCCGACGTTGCCCGGGAAGAGCAGCGTGCCGCCGAGGCTCGGCGGTGTGAAGAGCCCCTCGTACCGCAGCTTGCGGAACTCGGTGGTGCACCAGCCCTCTCGTGGCGTGAACCGCTGTTCGGTGAACACGCCGCTCTGCGGCACGGGCTGGGTGGGCGATGCGGCCTCTCCCTCGATGTCGGAGGGGGGCATCGCGCGCTCCTGAACGGGCAGCAGCGGCACGCCGGTCATCCTATCGAGCACGAAGTAGTGCCCCATCTTCGTGAGTACGGCGATCGCGGGCCTGGCCCCCATCTGGACGAGTTCGGGACGGGAGGCCACGTCGTAGTCCCAGATGTCGTGGTGCACGACCTGGAACGCCCACACGAACGCCCCGGTCGAGGCCCGAAGCGCCACGACCGAGTTGGCGTGGCGGTTGTCCCCCTGTCGCAAACCGCCGTAGAAATCCGGCGACGCGCTGCCGGTCGGCACGAACACCAGATCCCGGCCAGGGTCCACCGACATCGGGGCCCACGCGTTCGCGGCGCCCGTGCGGCCTGCCGGCGTCGGATCCCACGACCACACCGGCCTACCGGTCTTCGCGTCGAACGCCCGTACCGTCCCCCGCGGCATCTCGGCGGAACTGCCGTCGCCGATGGACGACCCGACGATGACCCGCGATCCGCTGACGACGGGGGGCGAGGTGACCTGGTAGTTGCCGTCCCCCTCGGGCGCGAGCTTCGCCTCCCAGAGCACGCGACCGTTCTTCGCCGCGATCGCGATCAGCCTCGCGTCGATGGTGCCGAAGTACACGATCCCGCCCTCGACGGTGACTCCCCGGGCCGTGACCTCGGAATAGTCGCGACCGACCGCCACTTTCGGGTCGAAGCGCCAGCGCTCCACACCCGTGCCGGGATCCAGCGCGATCACCTGATTGAACGGGGTGATGACGAACAGCTGGCCGTCGGCGAACGCCGGCGTGGCTTCGAACGCCGCCAGGCGTGCCGCGCGCGGATCGGGCGCGGTGGCCTTTGTCTCGGTCGTCCAGACGGCCTTCAGACGCGGCGCAGTTTCGGGTGTCAGATCGGGCGAGGCGAGCGCGAGCAGCAGGGGGAGCAGCATGCGCGTATCTTGCCACGACGCGGCATTCTGGAGCGACGGTCCGCGGACTGGCATAATGGGGGCTGCTGTTCCCTGGCCCACTTACCCCGGCGGCAGGCGCCACGGGGCTTTTCCAGTCCGACAGGATTCCTCCATGCCCACTCCTCTTCGCGTGCTCGTCGCCGGCTGCGGCAACATGGGCGCAAGCCACGCGCGCTCGTATCACAAGATGCCGGAGTTCGACATTGTCGGGCTCGTCGCACGCGGCCCGGTGGCGCGCGAGGCGCTCAGCCAGGAGCTCGGCGGCGTCGCGCAGTTCAGCGACTACTACGAGGCACTCAAAGCGACGAAGCCCGACGTCGTCAGCATCAACACGTACCCGGAGACCCACGCGGCGTACGCCCGGGCGGCGCTCGAGGCCGGCTGCCATGTGTTCTGCGAGAAACCGCTCGCCGAAACGGTCGCCGAAGCGCAGTCCATCGTGGACGCGGCAAAGGCCCGCGACCGCAAGCTCGTCATCGGTTACATCCTGCGCGTGCATCCCGCCTGGGTCCGGTTCATCGAGCTGGCCCGGACGCTCGGCAAGCCGCTCGTGATGCGGATGAACCTCAACCAGCAGAGCCACGGCGCCTCCTGGAACACTCATCGCAACCTGATGCAGTCGATGAGCCCCATCGTGGACTGCGGCGTCCACTACGTGGACGTGATGTGCCAGATGACCGGCGCCCGCCCCCTGAGCGTCTCCGCCATCGGTGCGCGCCTGACCGACGACCTCAAGCCGGGCATGTACAACTACGGCCACCTGCAGGTGACGTTCGACGACGGGTCGGTGGGCTGGTACGAGGCCGGCTGGGGGCCGATGATGAGCGAAGTGGCGTTCTTCGTGAAAGACGTCATCGGGCCGAAGGGCTGCGTCTCGATCGTGAAGGATCCGCGTGACGATGCGGCGGCGGGGTCGGCGGATATCGACAGCCACACCAAGACCAACTGCATCCGTCTGCACCGGAGCGAGATCGACGCGGCCAACGAGTTCGTCACGCCCGATGAGTTCATCAATACCGAAGACGAGCCCGATCATCAGGGGCTGTGCGACCGGGAGCAGGCGTTCCTGCTGCGGGCCATCCGCGACAACGTGGATCTGTCGGCGCACATGGCGGACGCCGTCAAGAGCCTGGCGATCGTGCTCGCGGCCGACGAGAGCGTGCGAACCGGCAAGATCATCGCGCTGTAACGCAGTTGCCAGCGGGCGGGGAATGGCGGTACGCTGCCGTCCATGCCCCAGAACGTGGTCTCGCGCAGACACTTCCTTCAGACGGTCGCCGCGTCGGCGGCCGTCGTGCCTTTCCTCTCCATCGGATCGCAGGCGCAGACGCGGATGCTGCGCCACGCGTCGATTGGTGCCTCCGGCCAGGCGCTGAGCGACATCCTCGCGTTCGCCCGGCATCCGGCCTTTGATCTCGTGGCCGTGGCCGACGTCGATCTCGGACGGTTCGAGCGCGTGCAGCAGCGGTTTCCGAAGCTGAGGGTCTATCAGGACTGGCGCGAGCTGCTCGACAAGGAGCACCGGAACATCGACTCGGTCAATGTCTCCATTCCGGATCACATGCACTGCCTCATCGCCCTCGAGGCGATGAAGCGCGGCAAGCCGGTGTACGTCCAGAAGCCGCTCTGCAACACTCTGCGCGAGACACGCCTGCTCACCGAATATGCCCGCCGCAAGCGGCTCACGACGCAGATGGGGATCCAGGTCTCCTCGAGCCGCGTGCAGCGCTACGGCGAGTCGCTCGTCCGCAGCGGCATCGTCGGCAAGGTCCGCGAGGTCCACACGTTCTCGAACAAGAGCTGGGGCGAGGACAAGCCGCTGCCGGAGGCGACCGATCCGGTGCCGGCGCCCATGGACTGGGACGGCTATCTCGGCGTCAATGCGCCGCGGCCGTACAAGCGCGGGGTGTATCACCCGGGTGAATGGCGCCGGCGGGTCGGCTTCGGGACGGGCACGCTCGGCGACATGGGCTGCCACATCTACAGCCCGCCGTACCGGGCGCTGAAGCTGACGTCGCCCTCCGAGGTGACGGCCTATGGGCCGGCACCGAGCGCCGAGAGCTGGGCCACGAAGGCACGCGTGAAGCTGACCTATCCCGGAACCGAGTACACGGCCGGCAGCACCGTGGACATGTGGTGGTACGACGGGGGCGAACTGCCTCCCCAGGCGCTGCGCGAACAGATTGGCGCGCGCCTTCCCGAACAGGGCAGCATCGTCGTGGGAACGGACGGACTTCTGGTCCTGCCGCACGGGGCGGAGCCGTTCGTGCTCCCCGAGTCAAAAGTGGCGTCGCTGCCGACCAACGAGCTGACGGACCGGGATCACTATGGCGAGTTCATCGATGCCGTCCTGGCCGGCGGCAGAGGGCCGTGCTCGGCGGGTTTCGACTATGCGGGGCCGCTGACGGAGTCGGTGCTCATCGGCAACGTGGCCGCGCATTTTCCGGGAGAGCCGCTGAAGTTCGACGCCCGAGAGCTGGCGTTCCCCGGGAGGCCAGAGGCGAATCAGCATCTGACGCGCAGCTATCGCAGCGGCTGGAACGTCAAGTAGGGCGCAGGGATTTTCAGCCGAGATCGATCGCGATCACTTCGTGAACCTCGACCGACGGGATCGTGACGGTCAACGTCTGGTCCGCGCGTTCGACACGCGGCGACAACCCCGCCGTCAGCAGTTGCACTTTCCCCACCCGTGCGCCGTCCGGGATCCTGATGCGGGCGCGCAGCGGCCCGACGGGAATCGCCTCCCGCAGCGGCCCCTTCATCATCATCGGATTGGTGAGGTTCACCAGGTGGACCGTCATGGACTGGCGCTGGCGCCAGACGGTGACGTCGAGCACCCCGGGCCCCGTGACGTCCACGGGCGGCGGCTCGTTGGCCGTCCACGAGACGAGATTGCGAAGCAGCCGGCCGTGATCGACCGATAGCACATCCCAGAACGTGCGGTCGATGTCCCACGGCACGTATGCGACGCGGCTGCGGCCCAGGTCGCGCAGGTAGACCTCACGCGAGTCCGTCCGGAGCACGCGCGGGTAGACGTCCTCCATCGGCAGGTCGGGATAGGTGGGGATGAGCGTCAACGGCGACGGGAAGTCGATCGTCGGCGTGACCTGCACGCGGAAGACGCCGTTGATGATACGCGGCGTGTCGTCGAGCCCGGCGAGGATCGCGTGGCGGCGGCCGGTTGCGGGGTCCGAGTCGAGATTGAGATAGGAGTTCTGCATCGGCCCTTCGATGCGCCCCCCGAACGACACGCCGAACAGATCCGCGAGACCGAAGTTGCCGCGGCGTACGCCCATCTCGTCGTACAACGACGAGGCGAACGTGGCGAGCACGCTGCCACCCCGCTCCACATAGGCCCGGATGGCGGCGCACTGCGCGTCGGAGAGTGCCGCGGCGTCTGCCAGGATGAGCAGCTTGAACGGTTCGAGATGCTCGGGCGTCAGCAGCGCTTCGTGCACGACTTCGAAGGGCACGCGCGCCTCGATGAGCGCGTGGTACATCCCGAGCACGTGGTCGCCCGCACGATCGCCCGTGGCGGCGCCGGAATGGAAGGTCTCGGTCTGCTCGGAATAGAGGAGCGCCACGCGGGCGAGTGGGCGCTCGTTGCGC